>VBCQ01000273.1 GCA_005882155.1 Betaproteobacteria bacterium | reverse complement strand
CTCTTCCCAGAACAGCCGGCGCAGGATCGTGTCGGCGTCGAGCGTCAACAGCTCGTCGCGCGTCAGCGTCGCTGCGAGATGCGCGATGGGGTTGTACGACTCGTTGATGCCGATCTCGTCTTGATTGCGCGCATGTCCCAAGTTGCCCGAGCCTTCGACCGGCAGCCGCTGGATCAGCAGGCCCGCTGCGACCTCGTCGTTGGCCGCGAGGATCAGCTTGGTGTCGAGCTGCTCCGACTGCAGCATGTAGTGCTCGAGCACCTCGCTGAGGCGGTGCAGCGGCTCGCGCAGGTCACCATGCAGCGGCACGACGCCCTGATATGGCTGCTGCCCAGGCTGCTTGTCCTTCGGGTCGAGCGTGATCGCGCAGCGGCCCTTGCCGTGAACGTTGAGCATGCTCGCGAGCGTCGCATCGTCGGTTACGTCGCCGACGACCTTCGCGGTGACGCGGAACGCGAGGTCGGGCTGCGCCTCGGCCACTGCGACCTTCACCGGGCCATCGCCGAACATCTGCAGCACCAGCGCGCCGTTGAACTTGATGTTGGCCTGCATCAGCGACGCCGCTGCCGCCATCTCGCCCATCAGCGCGCGTACCGGCGCCGGGAACACGTCTTGCGCCTTCGCCCGGCGGCGCAGCACCTCCTGCCAACTGTCGGTGAGCCGCACCAGCATGCCGCGCACCGGTTGCCCCTCAAAAATAAACTTGTGCAATTCGCTCACTCGGATCAATCCAATCTCTTCAAGCCCACAGCGAAGCGCCGCGCGTTCTCGACGTAGTGCGCAGCGATCTGCTTCATGCCTTCGATCTGCTCGGGGCTGAGCTGGCGAATCGCCCTCGCCGGCGTGCCGATGATCAAGGAGCCATCGGGAAATTCCTTGCCTTCGGTGACCAGCGAGCCGGCGCCGACGAGGCAGTTCTTGCCGATCTTCGCGCCGTTGAGGATCACCGACTGGATGCCGATCAGCGACCCGTCGCCGACCGTGCAGCCATGCAGCATCACCTGATGGCCGACGCTCACGTTGTCGCCGATCGTCACCGGAAAGCCGAGGTCGGCGTGCAGGACGCTGCCGTCCTGGATGTTGCTGTCGCGACCGATGCGCAACGGCTCGGTATCGCCGCGCAGCACGCAGCCGAACCAGACGCTCGCGTTCTCGCCGAGCAGCACGTTGCCCATCACTTGCGCGCTGTCGGCCACCCATGCGCCGGCCGCGAGCTGCGGCGCATGTTCATCGAGTTGGTAGATCGCCATCGGCTGCGTCCCAGGGTGAGAAGCCGATAATTCTAAGGATGCCTCTCATGTCCCTACGCGAGCGCGCGGTGCAGATCTTGTGCATTACCGAGCCGGCGCTGAAGGCGGCTCAGACGCGCGAGCTCTTCGAGCAGATCGACGCTGTGGCGATCGATTCCGTGACGGTGCTGCAAGAGCCAGACGGCTTGCCGGGCCGGCCGGATCGGCCGCGGCTGGTGCCGCCGAAAGACGTGCCGACCCGCTCGCCGTTCACGCTCGAAGGCCGCGCAGCCTTGCTGCATGCGATCGCGCACATCGAGTTCAACGCGATCAACCTCGCGCTCGACGCGGTGTGGCGTTTTGCCGGCATGCCCGACGCGTACTACCGCGACTGGACCCGTGTCGCGAGCGAAGAGGCGCTGCACTTCACGTTGCTGCGCGAGCATCTGCAAAGCCTCGGCTTCGACTACGGCGACTTCGACGGGCACGACGGGCTGTGGCTGATGACGCAACGCACCGCGCACGACATCGTCGCGCGCATGGCGCTGGTGCCGCGTACGCTCGAAGCACGCGGGCTCGACGCGACGCCACCGCTGCAAGCGAAGTTCGCCCGCGCCGGCGACACGCGCGCGGTCGAGATCCTCGGCATCATCCTGCGCGACGAAGTCGGCCATGTCGCGATCGGCAACCATTGGTACCGCTGGCTGTGCGAGCGCGACGGCCACGATGCAGTGGCGCTGTATGCGGTGCTCGCCAAACAGTACGAAGCGCCCAAGCTCAGGCCACCGTTCAACCGCGAAGCGCGCCGCGCCGCAGGGTTCACCGACGAAGAGATCGGCCGACTGTCGTAGCCGGGCACCGACATACACTCGCGCTTTCGATTCGGGGCCGCCATGACCACCATCACTTCCCGCCGTTTTCTCGTCGCCTGCTGCGCTGGTTTGATGGCCTTCGCTCTCGTCGGCTGCGGCAAGAAAGACGGCTCGCCTGCCGCGTCCGCTGCGTCAGCGCCCGCGACCGCATCACGGGTCTATCTCGTCGGCACCGATGCGGCCTACGCGCCGTTCGAATCGCAGGACGAGAAGGGCCAGATCGTCGGCTTCGACATCGACATCGTGTCGGCGATCGCGCAGAAGGCCGGCATCGAAGTGAAGTTCGTCAACACGCCGTGGGAGGGCATCTTCAACGCGCTCAACCAGGGCGATCGCGACCTGCTGGTGTCGTCGATCACGATCACCGACGCGCGCCGCAACAGCATGGACTTCAGCGCGCCTTACTTCGACGCGCATCAGCTGATCGCCGTGAAGGCCAATTCCAAAGTGAGCCGCTTCGACGACCTCAAGCGCCTCAAGGTCGGCGTGCAAAACGGCACCACCGGCGACGAGGCGGTGTCCAAGCTGCAGGGCAAGAACAGCCCCGACATCAAGCGCTTCGAGTCGACGCCGCTCGCGCTGAAGGAGCTCGAGGCCGGCGGCGTCGATGCCGTCGTGGCCGACAACGGCGTCGTGACCAACTACGTCAACAACAACGCCGGCTCGAAGTTCAAGACCGTCAACGATCCGGGCTTCGGCACCTACGATCGCATCTACGCGAAGTACTTCGGTGCGCCGGCTCCTGCGGCGAGCGCATCGGCCGCAGCATCCACCGCAACGAAGTAAGCGCTGCGCGCCGTGGATTTGCGCTGGGGGATCCTGCTCGGCTACGGCCCGCTGTTCGTCGCGGGCCTGCAGATGACGCTGCAACTGACCGTGGTGGCAATCGGCGCCGGCCTGCTGCTCGGCGTCGTGCTCGGCCTCGTCAGCAGCTCGGGCGACGCGCCGCGTGCTGCGTCGAAGCTCAGCGCCGGCGCGTGGTGGCTGCTGCGCGCGATCACCAAAGGCTACGTCGCGTTTTTTCGCGGCACGCCGCTGTTCGTGCAGATCCTGCTCGTGCACTTCGCGCTGATGCCCACGCTCGTCCATCCCGAGGGCGGGTGGCTGCTGAGCGGCGACGCGGCGCGCGAGTTCAGGCAGAACCACGGCGCGTTCTTCTCCGGCGCGCTGGCGCTGACGCTCAACGCCGGCGCCTACATCTCGGAGATCCTGCGCGCAGGCATCCAAAGCATTCACGGCGGCCAGACGCAGGCGGCCTACAGCATCGGCCTCACGCACCGGCAGGCGATGCGCTACGTGGTGCTGCCGCAGGCCTTCCGGCGCATGGTGCCGGCGCTCGTCAATGAGTGCGTGACGCTGGTGAAGGATTCGTCGCTCGTCTCTGCGATCGGCCTCGCCGAGCTGGCGCTCGCCGCCCGCACGGTCGCCGGTGCGTACTCGCGCTACTGGGAACCGTACCTCTTCATCTCGGCGGTGTACCTCGTCATCACGCTGGTGTTGTCGGCACTCGCGAAGCGTCTCGAGGCGCCTGCACATCTGCGCGGTCGCTAGGGTTCTCACCTGCGGCATGCGCGCAACAGGCGCGTGCCGTCGCGCCCTCGGCGCGTGAGTTGAAATTAGGATAGCGCCACGCCGCCGCGCTCGCCGCGACAAAACTCCAAAGAGCTCTCATCGTCGAGGAGGTCCCCATGTCGAAATCCCATTTCGCCCCAGCCGTGCTGTCTGGCCTCGCTTGCATCGTCGCGTCGGGCGCCCAAGCGCAGCAGGCGCCCGCGCCGGCCGAGTCGGCGGCGTCGGCGCCGCAGGCGGTCGTGCTCGAGCAAGTCGTCGTCACTTCGCAGAAGCGGCGCGAAGACGTTCGCAAGGTGCCGCTGAGCGTGTCGGTGCTCAGCGGCGACACGCTGCAGGAGAACCACATCACCGACCTCACCGACCTGACGCGCAGCGTGCCCAACGTGTCGTTCTCGTCGCAAGCGGGCGCGGGCCTGTCGACGATCGAGATCCGCGGCATCAGCTCGCAAGCAGGCTCGGCCACCGTCTCGGTCTATCTCGACGACGTGTCGCTGACCACGCGCAATATCTACAGCCAGGGCACGGCCGAGCCGCGCTTCTTCGACATCGACCGCGTCGAGGTGCTGCGCGGGCCGCAGGGCACGCTGTACGGCGCCAGCTCGCTGGGCGGCACGATCAAGTTCATCAGCAAGCAGCCCGACAGCAAGACGTTCTCGGGCAATGCCACGACCGAGGTCTCGAGCACCTCGCACGGCGGCACCAACTACATGGCGCAGGGGATCGTCAACGTGCCGCTGCTCAACGAGCGCATCGGCCTGCGGCTGGGCGTGCAGAGCGGACACGACAGCGGCTATATCAACCAGGTCGACCCGAGCACGCTGAAGGTCATCGACAAGGGCATCAACAGCACGCGCTGGGATGTCCTCAAGCTCGCGCTGAAGGCCGAGCTCGCACCCGGCTGGTCGGCCACGCCGGCGCTGTTCGCACAGCGTTACAAGAGCGACGACATCGATGCCGCGTATTTGAGCGTGGGCGGCTATCAAGTGCCTGCCGGCATCACGCCGCCGACGCTCGGCCTGTTCCAGACCAGCAAGATCGTGCGCGAGCCCGCGACCGACCGGCTGACGGTGACCAGCCTGACGCTGAACGGCAATGTCGGATTCGGCGACCTCACCGGCATTCTCAGCGGCTATTCGCGGCGCTTCGATCGCATCCAGGACGGCACGGCGATCAACGTGCCGTACATCGCCTCGGTGGTCACCGACCCGACGCTCGGCGCACTCGTCGCCACGCTGCCGTCGGCCGTGCAGTTGAACAACAAGATCGACCAGACCTCGCTCGAGCTTCGCCTCGCGTCGAAAGACTATGAGGCGAGCCGCGGACCGTTGACATGGGTTGGCGGTATCTACCTCGCGCAGACCAAGACCCAGGTGTTCGACAACGAACCGGTGTTCGGCATCAATGCCGCATTCACCGCCGCAGGGCGCGTCATCAACGACCCGAACGAGCTGGCCGGCAGCTTCCCCGGCGCCTTCAACGGCGACTCCTCCTACTACAGTGCCCGGCACTACAACGACAAGCAGAGCTCGATTTTCGGCGAAGCGACTTACCACGCGAGCGACACGCTGCGAGGCATCGTCGGGCTGCGTGTGCTGCGGGCGACACAGCACTTCACTCGCGAGGGCGCTTTCTTCTACACCGGGGGAGCTCCTTCTACGGCCGTCATCGACAGCAGCAGTCATGCGGTAACGCCGCGACTCGCAGTGGACTGGGACGTCAATCCTTCGAGCACGCTGTACGGCAACATCGCGAAGGGCTTTCGCCTCGGCGCGGCCAACCGACCGGTGCCGAGCCCTGCGGCCAATCCTCTCGTCGGGCAGGACCTGCAGACGCTGGGCTTGCCCGGCACCATTCCAGAAGCATTCAAGCCCGACAGCTTGTGGAGCTACGAGGTCGGCAGCAAGTCGCGGCTGCTCGACAACCGCCTGTCCTTGAACATGGCGGCGTACTACATCGATTGGAAAGACATTCAGCAAGACGTCGTCCTACCGGCGTCGGGCTTCGACTTCGAAACCAACGTCGGCCGCGCAAAGAGCTACGGCTTCGAGGTCGAGGCGCGGCTGCGCGCGACCGCGCAGCTCACCGTCTCGGCGGCGGCGAGCTGGACGCGCGCCGTCTTCGCCGAAGACATGCCGGCGCTCGGCTCCGACGCCAACGGCCTGAACGTTCGCAAGGGCGACATGGTGCAAGGCGTGCCCAAGTACGGCGCGCGTCTCGGCTTCGAGTACCACTTCAGGGCGATGTCGTCGGGCGACGCGTTCGTGCGCGGCGTCGGCGTGTGGACCGGCCCGAGCCACGGCAGCTTCGTGCGATCGTCGACCGACTATCAGCGGCCAGCGTATTTCACGGCCGACGCGAGCGCGGGCCTCGGTCTCGGCAAGTGGGAGTTCACGCTGTTCGTGAAGAACATCGGCAACTATCAGAAGCCGATCCAGCAGCCGTCGGTCCAGGGCGTGTACGAGGCGCTGTACCTTCGCCCGCGGACGATCGGCGCGACGGCGTCCTATGACTTCTAAGAGCCTCACGCGCTGAAGAAATAGCGCTTCAATCCGGCCAGCACCATCTCCACAGCGATCGCTGTCAGCACGAGGCCCATCAACTTTTCGAGCGCGGAGACGACCGAGTCGCCGAGCAACTTGCGGATGCGGTCGCACAGCAGCAGCACCGCGCCCGACACGGCCATCGCGCAGCTCAGCGCGGCGACCCACTCGACGAGCCGGTCGGGCTGACGCGACGCAAGCAGCAGCACCGTCGCCATCGCCGATGGGCCGGCGAGTAGCGGCACGGCAAGCGGAAAGATCAGCGGCTCGCGACCTTCGGGCACGCCGTAGACGCCGCCCTCGTGGCTGAAGATCATGCGGATCGCGACCATCAGCAGGATCACCCCGCCGGCGACTTCGAGCGATCGCTCCGACAAGTGCATCACGCGCAGAAACGCGTCGCCGAGGAACATGAACGCGAACAGCACACCGAACGCGATGATCACCTCGCGCAGCGCGACCACGCGGCGCCGCTCGGGCGCGACGCTGCTCATGATCGGGATGAACACCGGCAGGCTGCCCAGCGGGTCGAGCACGAGCAGCAAGAGGATGAAGGCGGAGAGAAAGCTGTGGTCCATGGCCGCGCGATTGTGCGCGATGGCATCCAAGACGGGTTTTCCCACGTAGACATGCCATCCGCTTGCGACGGAACCTCGCGAATCCTCGAAGACACAGGAGCACGGCGTGAACAAGTGGCTGAAGTGGTCGGTGATCGGCGTCGTCGGCATCGTCGTGCTGGGGGTCGCGACATTGGAGTTCGGGGCCTATCTCGGCGACCGAAAGACGCAGCGGCACATCGACGTGGCGGTCGTGGCTGTGGCCGTGCCCACGGACGCCGCCAGTGTGGAGCGCGGGCACTATCTGTTCACCACTCGTGGCTGCGCCGACTGCCACGGCGCAAGCGGCGCCGGTAGAGCCTTCATCGACAAGGGCGACATGTACGTGAAGGCGCCGAACATCAGCCCGGGCGCTGGCAACGTCGTCTCGGGCCACCGCGGCGAAGACTGGGTTCGCACGATCCGCCACGGCGTGAAGCCGAACGACCAGCCCGCGTTCATCATGCCGAGCGAGGACTACAACCGCCTCACCGATACCGATCTCGGCGCGCTGATCGCGTATATGCGTCAGCTTCCGCCGGCCAGCGGCGAAGGCACGGTCGTTCGCCTGCCGTCGTTGGTGAAGATGCTTTACGCGACCGGAGTGATCCGCGACGCAGCAGAGAAGATCGATCACTCGCTGCCACCGGCCACGCCGGTCGCGGAAGACGGGTCGGTCCAGCACGGCGCGTACGTCGCCAGCATGTGCGTCGGCTGCCATGGCGCGCATTTGTCGGGCGGCAAGATCCCCGGCGCTCCGCCCGACTGGCCGGCCGCTGCCAATTTGACGCCGGGCGCCGGCAGCGCGATGACACGCTATTCGAACGCCGACCAGTTTGTCGCGATGCTGCGCAGCGGCCGTCGCCCCGACGGCAGCGAGGTCAGCAGCGTGATGCCGTTCTCGTCGCTGCGCGAGCTGAGCGACAGCGACGCGAAGGCGCTGTATGCGCACCTCGTACAGCTGGCGCCGATGGCCGTCGGGCAGCGCTGAATCTCAGTCGCCCATCACGATGCCTTCGCGCCGCGGGTCGGCGCCGCCGAACCACGCCGGCTTGCCGTCTTTGACGACGCGCTGAATGCCTTGCAGGCCGCTCGTCTCGGGCATCACCTTCACCTCGTGGCCTCGCGCCTTCAGCGCATCGATGAGCAACGGCGACGAGCGACCTTCTTCCAGTTCCGTCGGCCCGTTGCGTGAGCCGAAGTTGGGCAGCGAGATCGCCTGTTGTACATCGAGCCCCCAATCGAGCGTGCCGATGAGAACCTTGCCAACGTAGTTGATGATCGCCGAGCCGCCGGGCGATCCGACGCTCATCACTAACGCGCCGCTGGCGCGATCAAAGACCAGCATCGGCGACATCGACGATCGCGGACGCTTGCCGCCTTCGACGCGGTTCGCGACCGGCACGCCGTTCTCGTTCGGCACGAACGAAAAATCGGTGAGCTCGTTGTTGAGCAGAAAACCGCGCACCATGATCTGCGAGCCGAACACGTTCTCGATCGTCGTCGTCATCGCGATCGCGTTGCCGAAGCCGTCGACCACCGAGATGTGCGAGGTCGACGCGAGTTCGAGGCTGCGGTCGTCGGCGCGGCTCAGCGATTGCGTCGCCGGAACGCCCGGCTGCGCATGGCCCATGCTGCGCTCGCCGATCAGTGCAGCGCGCTGCTGCAGGTAGGCGGGGCTCAGCAAGGTCTGCGCGTTGCCGCCGGGCAGCGGCACGAAGTCGGGGTCGGCGACGTAGCGAGCGCGGTCTGCGTACGCCAAGCGTCCGGCTTCGCTGACCAGGTGCACGGCTTCGGCGCTCGGCTCGAGTCCGAAGTCGGCCTTCACCGGCGGCATAGCCGCGAGATTGCGCTGCGCCAGCATGCCTAACATCTGTCCGAGCGCGAGCGGGCCCGACGATGGCGCGCTCATGCCGCACAGCTTCCACAGCTTGTAGTCGAAGCACAGCGGCTCGCGCAGCTTGGCGCGGTAGCCGGCGATGTCGGCTTCGCTCAGCAATCCCGGATTGGTCGGATGAGCACGCACCTTGGCCGCGATGTCGTGCGCGACCGCGCCTTCGTAGAACGCGATCGGTCCGCGCTCGGCAATGTCGCGCAGCACCGCGGCGTACTGCGGATTGCGCAGCAGCGTGCCGACCCTTTTCGGCGTGCCGTCGGGCTCGAGAAAATACGCTGCGGCAGCAGGGTCGTTGCGCAAGGTCTTCGCCGCGTCGTCCATCAGCACCGCATGCAGCCGCGGGCTGAGCGCGAAGCCCTGCTCGGCGAGCGCAATGGCCGGTTGGAACAGCGTCTTCCACGCGAGCTTGCCGTGCTGTCGGTGCGCAAGCTCGAGCGCGCGCAAGACGCCGGGCGTGCCGACCGAGCGGCCGCCGACGACACCTTCGAGGAAGTCCATCGGCTTGCCATCTTTGATGAACAGCTCGGGCGTCGCCGCGGCCGGCGCAGTCTCGCGGCCGTCATAGGTCTGCACCTGCCGGCCGTCGTAGTGAACGAGGAAAAGGCCGCCGCCGATACCGGAGGATTGCGGCTCAACGAGTCCGAGCACCATCTGCACCGCGATCGCCGCGTCGACTGCGCTGCCACCGGCCTTGAGCACTTGATAACCGGCATCGGTCGCGAGCGGGTTGGCCGCGGCGACCATGAATTTCTGCGCCGACCAGCCGGGCTTTTCGGTGTAGCCGCTGGCCGCTTCGGGAGCGCGCTGCGCGTAGTCGGGTGCACGGTAGCCGAGCGATGGTTGACGGCTCGCACACGACGCCAGCAGCAGCGCCGCGACTGCAGCCTGCAGCCAACGTGGCAAGCTTTTTATGACGCCTCCTTCGGCTCGACCGCAACCGTGTGCACCACGCGCTGCGGGAACGGAATCTGAATCCCCTCGGCATCGAACAGCGCGAGCACGGCGAGGTTGACGTCGGACTTCACATTCCCCTGGCCGTTCTCCGGGTCGCAGATCCAGAAGTTCAGCGTCAGGTCCATGCCGTCGGCGCCGAAGCCGCTGAGCTGCATGCCCGGCGCGGGGTCGCCGAGCACGCGCGGCACGGCGCGCACCGCCGCCTCGACCTTGGTCTGCAAGGCGCGCACGTCGGTGCCGTAGGCGACTTGCACCGTCGTCGCGATGAGCACGCAACGGTCGGCGAGCGATGCATTCTCGACCCGCGAGGTAATCAGCATTTCATTCGGCACGATCGACTCGCGCCCGCCGAGCGAGCGGATCACCGTGTAGCGGGTTCGAATGTCGGTGATGCGGCCCTCGAAGTTGTCGACCTTGACCATGTCGCCGATGCGCAGGCTGTTCTCGGCCAAGATGACAAAGCCGCTGACATAGTTGGCCGCGATCCTTTGCAAGCCGAAGCCCACGCCGACGCCGAGCGCGCCGCCGAGCACACTGAGCGCCGTGAGGTCGATGCCGGCCGCCGACAGGGCGAGCAGCATCCCGATGGCGAGCAGCAGCGCGCGCGTCGCGCTGGCGGCGATCTTGCGAATCGACAGGTTGTTGGTCGCGCCCTTGATCAGCTGCGCCTCGATGACGGCCGAATCGAACAGCGCGAGCACGGCGAGGTTGACGTCGGACTTCACGTTGCCCTGGCCGTTCTCCGGGTCGCAGATCCAGAAGTTCAGGGTCAGGTCCATGCCGTCGGCGCCGAAGCCGCTGAGCTGCATGCCCGGCGCGGGGTCGCCGAGCACGCGCGGCACGGCGCGCACCGCCGCCTCGACCTTGGTCTGCAAGGCGCGCACGTCGGTGCCGTAGGCGACTTGCACCGTCGTCGCGATGAGCACGCAACGGTCGGCGAGCGATGCATTCTCGACCCGCGAGGTAATCAGCATTTCATTCGGCACGATCGACTCGCGCCCGCCGAGCGAGCGGATCACCGTGTAGCGGGTTCGAATGTCGGTGATGCGGCCCTCGAAGTTGTCGACCTTGACCATGTCGCCGATGCGCAGGCTGTTCTCGGCCAAGATGACAAAGCCGCTGACATAGTTGGCCGCGATCCTTTGCAAGCCGAAGCCCACGCCGACGCCGAGCGCGCCGCCGAGCACACTGAGCGCCGTGAGGTCGATGCCGGCCGCCGACAGGGCGAGCAGCATCCCGATGGCGAGCAGCAGCGCGCGCGTCGCGCTGGCGGCGATCTTGCGAATCGACAGGTTGTTGGTCGCGCCCTTGATCAGCTGCGCCTCGATGACGGCTGACAGCCACAGCGCGAGCACCAGCACGACAATCGCCGACAGCGATCCTTCGACAACATTGCGCAGCGAGATGCGCGACGCGCCGAGCTTCCAGCTGACCTCGTCGAGCTCTTCCATCACCATCGGCATCACGCCGGTGACCCACAGCACGACGCCGATCCACGCGAGCCACGACACGGTGCGCTCGATCAGGCGCATCGGGCGCGACGACGGGAACGCCGCGCTCAGCACCCGCACGGTGAGGCGAATCACGACCAGCGAAACGAGCACCGGAATCGCGAGCTTGAACAGTGCGAGCGGCACACCCGTCGCGGGCAGCACGCTGCGCGCGGCGAGCGCGAGCACGAGCGCGAGCACCGGGAACAGCACGCCATCGATGACGGTGCGACCGAACAGGACCGACGCCGGCTTGGCCCGCGTGCCGCGCAGCAATCGAACCATCAGCCAGGCGAGGCCGAGACACACAGCCACTGCGCCGAGCTCGGTGAATGCGCTGGAGGTGAAGAGCGAGTCGGCCAGCTCGCGAAGTTCAACGGCGGTGAGAGGACGGGTCATTTGAGTTGTTGATGCTTTGATGTTTTGATGTTTGGAGTTTCCAACGCCAAGACGCGAAGACGCCAAGGTCGCCAGAAAAACTCAATTGAAATTCTTGGCGATCTTGGCGCTTTGGCGTCTTGGCGTCGGAAACTCCAACCGAATCACAAGTCAGCCAACACCCGCAGATGAACCGCCACGCTGCGCGCCAGCGCGCCCAGCGCATAGCCGCCTTCGAGACACGACACGATGCGCCCTTGCGCATGCCGATCGGCGACGCCTTTGATGCGGCGGGTGATCCATTCGTAGTCGCTCTCGACGAGCCGCAGCTGGCCGAGCTCGTCGTCGCGATGGGCATCGAAGCCGGCCGACACGAAGATCATCTGCGGGCGGAATTCTTCGAGGCGCTCCATCCACATCGCCTCGATCATGTCGCGTACCTCGTCGCCGCGCGTGTACGGCGGCACCGGCACGTTGATCATGTTGGTGCCCTTGGGCACCGCGCCGCTGTACGGATACAGCGGATGCTGGAAGAAGCTGACCATCAACACGCGCTCGTCGTTGGCGATGATGTCTTCGGTGCCGTTGCCATGATGGACGTCGAAGTCGACGATTGCCACGCGCTTCAAGCCGCGCACATCGAGCGCATGGCGTGCCGCGATCGCCACGTTGTTGAAGAAGCAGAATCCCATCGCTTCGTTGCGCGTCGCGTGGTGGCCCGGCGGGCGCACAGCGCAGAACGCGTTGTCGACTTCGCCGTCGAGTACCGCATCGGTCGCAGCGACTGCAGCGCCGGCCGCGCGCAGCACCGCGCGCCAGGTGTCGGGGCAAGCCAAGGTGTCGGGGTCGAGCGCGCGCGGTTCGCCGCTCTTCTGCACTTGCTCGAGCACGTCTTTCAACTCAGCGACATAGCCGCTCGAATGAGCATGCTCGACCTCGCGCAGATCGACCGCCGGCGCGTCGCGAAACTCGAGCGCGACATCGAGGCCGGTCGCGAGCAAGTGGTCGTGGATCGCATCGAGCCGCTGCGGGCACTCCGGGTGGCCGCGGCCCATGTCGTGGCGGCGGCAATCGGGGTGGCTGTAGTAGGCAGTGGCCATCGTCGTCGATTGATTTTTCGGGTAAGGTCAACTGCATGGCATCACCCCTGGCAGCGCAACTCACCCGTCTCATCGACCAGATTAGCACGATCATCGTCGGCAAACGAGCGCAGATCGAAGACTGTGTGGCCTGCCTGCTGGCAGGTGGCCACCTGCTGATCGAAGACGTTCCCGGCGTCGGAAAAACCACACTCGCGCATGCGCTCGCGGTGTCGCTCGGACTGCGTTTTTCGCGCGTGCAATTCACCGCCGACTTGATGCCGTCGGACCTGATCGGCGTCGGCGTCTATGAGCGCAGCAAGGAGGCCTTCGTCTTTCATGCCGGTCCGGTGTTCGCGCAGGTGCTGCTCGCCGACGAGATCAACCGTGCCGGCCCGAAGACGCAGAGTGCACTGCTCGAGGCAATGGAAGAGCAGCAGGTCAGCGTCGAAGGCGAGACGCGTGCGCTGCCGCGGCCGTTTTTCGTCATCGCGACGCAAAACCCGACCGACCAGCTCGGCACCTATCCGCTGCCCGAGTCGCAGCTCGACCGCTTCTTGATGTGCATCACTCTCGGCTACCCCGATCGCGCCAGCGAGCGCGCGCTGCTCGCCGGCAAGGACAGGCGCGAAGCCATTCACGGCCTGGCCCCGGTGATGACACCGGATCAGCTGATGGCGGCGCAGAAGGCGGTGCTCGCGGTGCATGCGTCCGAGGCCTTGCTCGATTACCTGCAAGCATTGATCGCTGCGACGCGATCGGGTGCGTGGTTCGTCGAAGGCCTGAGTCCGCGCGCCGGCATCGCGGTGCTGCGCGCGGCGAAGGCACACGCCTTGCTCGCCGAGCGCGACTATGTCGCACCCGACGACATCCAAGCCGTGCTCGCGCAAACCGTCGCGCATCGCCTGATTCCCTTGGCCGGCGCCGGTCGCGGCCGCGTCGAGCAGGTGCGCGCGATGATCGTGGCGGTGGCATTGCCTTGACGATGAGTTTCTCGTCGTCGCAACCCCAATCACCATGCGAGCGAACGACGCCCTGATGTTGCCGCTGCTCCCGCTCAGCTGGGGCGGCGCGTGGGTTCGCAAACGTTTTCGCGCCTGGTGGCAAGCGCGGCTGCCGCGCACCGACACGCTGTTGTTGACGCAGCGCAATGTCTACATCGTGCCGACGCGCGCCGGGTTCATGTTTGCGGCGACGGTGTTGATCTTGCTGATCGCGTCGATCAACTACCAGCTCAACCTCGGCTTCGTGCTGACCTTTCTGCTCGCCGGCAGCGGTGTTGTGTCGATGCACTTGACGCACAACACCTTGCGCGGCTTGACCCTGCATCTGAAAGGCAGCGCGCCGGTGTTCGCCGGCGACCCTGCCGTGCTCGAAGCCGTGCTCGCAAGCCCGGGCAGCGCGCGCCATGGCATTGGACTGCGCGTCGAGTCGGCCGACGAGGCGACGCTGACCTGGGTCGACGTGCCGGCCGGCGGCCAGGCGACCGCGCATGTGAGCTTCGTCCCCGCCGCACGCGGGCGTCACGAGGTGCCGACCTTGAGCGCCGAGACGCGCTTTCCGCTCGGCTTGTTTCGCGCCTGGACGATCTGGCGGCCGAGCGGCCACGTGCTTGTCTATCCGCGGCCCGAGCGGCCGAGCGCGGCGCTGCCGGCAGCGCGTGCAGTGCCCGGCGGGCCGACGCGATCGCGCAGCGCCGACGGCGGCGAGATCGAAGGCATTCGCGGCTACCGGCGCGGCGATCCGCTGAAGCGGGTCGTGTGGAAGAAGGCCGCGAAGGCGATGGCCACCGGCGGCGAGCTGGTAATCCGCGACACCAGCAGCTCGGCGCATCGCGAGCTGTGGCTCGACTGGCAGCTGTGCGGATCGCTCACCGACGAAGGCCGCTTGTCGCGGCTCACCGCGTGGGTGCTCGCAGCCGACCGCGCCAACGTCATCTACGGCCTCGGCTTGCCGGGTCTCGAGGTCGCACGCGCGCAAGGCGAAGCGCATCGGCGCAGCTGCCTGGAGGCTTTGGCACTGTGGCACTGACGCTCAGGCTCACCGACTGGCGCCACTTGCCGCGCGACGCGCGCGACACGCTGTTCCTGCTGTGCGTGATCGCGTGGACGGTGCTGCCGCATGTGTCGCATCTGCCCCTGTGGTGCTCGCTGCTGACCGCCGCGGTGTTGCTGTGGCGCGCGCAGCTCGCATTGAACAACGCGGCGCTCCCGGGGCGCTGGGTCGTCATCGCGGTGTTGCTGCTGGCCGCAGGATTGACGTTCTGGTCGTACCGGTCGCTGCTCGGCAAAGAACCCGGCGTCACGATGGCGGTCACGCTGATGGCGCTGAAGACGCTCGAGCTGCGCGCGCGGCGCGATGCCTTCGTCGTCTTCTTCCTCGGCTTCTTCATCGTGCTGACACACTTTCTCTATTCGCAATCGCTGCCGGTGGCTGCAGCGATGCTGGTCTCGGTGTGGGGACTGCTGACCGCGCTCGTGCTCGCCCACATGCCGGTCGGTCAGCCGGGTCTGCGCCAAGCGAGCGCGCTGGCGGCGCGCACGGCCCTCTTCGGCGCGCCGATCATGGCCTTGATGTTCGTGCTGTTCCCGCGCCTCGGACCGCTGTGGGGCGTGCCGCAGGACGGCGTGGCAATGACCGGCCTGTCGAACAGCATGCGCATGGGATCGGTCGCCGAAATCGCGCAGGACGACGGCGTCGCGCTGCGCGTGCGCTTTCGCGGACGTGTGCCGCCGCAGGAAGCGCTGTATTTTCGCGGTCCGGTGCTGGCGCGCTTCGACGGCATTGAATGGCGGCCGCTCGCCAACGAAGCGGTGAGCGGTGCAACGCGAACGATGACGCCGCGAGCACAACTGCAAGTGCGCGGCGAGCCGGTGCGCTACGAGATGACGCTCGAGCCGCTGCGCCTGTCGGTGTTGCCGCTGCTCGAAGCGAGCGCGATCGCGCCGGAGGTCGAAGGCTATCGCGTGAGCGCGCGCGACGATCTGCGCTGGGTCACCGATAGACCGGTGTTCGAGCGGGTGCGTTTCGATGCCGAGGCCTACACCGACTTTCGGCATGGCCCGGCGCGCTTGTCGTTCGCGCTGCGCGACTACGTCGATCTGCCGGTCGGCTACAACCCACGCACGCTCGCCTGGGCCGCGGCATTGCGAGAAGCGCACCCGAAAGCCGACGCGAGCGAGCTCGCCGAAGCGATCTACACGCACATTCGCCGCGGCGGCTACCGCTACACGCTCGAGCCCGGCACTTATGGCGAGCTGAATCCGGAAGCTGCGGTCGACGAGTTCTGGCTCGATCGCAAGCTCGGGTTCTGCGAGCATTTCGCCGCTGCGTTCGTCGTCATCATGCGTGCGCTCGAGGTGCCCGCGCGCGTCGTCACCGGCTATCAAGGCACCGACTCGCGACCGGTCGACGGCTACTACGTCGTGCGCCAGAGCTCGGCGCATGCGTGGGCCGAGTATTGGCAAGAGAACGTCGGCTGGGTGCGTGCCGACCCGACCGCCGCCGTCGCGCCCGACCGCATCCAGCGCCATCGCAACCTCGTGCCGACACCCGGAGTGATGGCCAGTGCGCTCGGCACGATGAGCCCGGCGCTGCTGGCGCAATTGCGCAGCGGTTGGGAGGCGATGAACAACCGCTGGAACCAATGGGTGCTGAGCTATTCGCGCGGACAACAGCTCGACCTGATGCGCAACCTCGGCTTCAACTCGCCAAGCTGGGAAGACCTCGCGCTGCTGTTGATCGGCGCATTGAGCTCGCTCGCGATGGCCGGTGCGCTGTGGGCCTGGTGGGACCGCCGCCGCGTCGACCCGTGGGTGCGCCAGATGGAGCGCGTGCGCCGTGCGTTGCGCTCGCTCGGCATCGCCGCGGCATCGCACGATGCGCCGCATACGCTGGCTGGGCGCGTGCGCGCTGCCCTGGGAGCCGATGCCAGCACGCTCGCCGAGATGCTCGACTCAATCGATCGCCAACGCTACAGCCGTGCTGCCGCATCGCGGCCCGACTCGCAGCTGACGCGGCGCTTCGCCGCGACCGCGCGGCAACTGGTGCGCACTCGATAATCGGAGCCATGCCGTTTCATCAAGCAATCCGCACTGTCGCTGTTGTCGCCGTCGCGACGACGCTCGCCATCGCACACTCGAGCGCCGTCGCGAAGAAGAAGTCCGCCATTCGTCAGGTGCGCATCGAGGAGCCGCTCGACAACATCACCTACGGCCAGCGCGAAGATGTGATGCGCTTCGGCGCCGACCTCGCACTGCGTCACGGGCTCGATTCGGCGTGGGTGCAAGCTGCGCTCGCCGAGTCGCGCCTGACTGCCAACGTGATCAAGTACATCCTGCCGCCGCCCGCCGGCACGGCGAAGAACTGGGCAGCGTACCGTGCGCGCTTCGTCGAGCCGAAGCGCGTCAATGCCGGCGTCGCGTTCTGGGCCGCCAACGAAGCCTGGCTGCGCCTCGCCGAAGACCGCTACGGCGTGCCGCCCGAAATCATCGTCGGCATCGTCGGCGTCGAGACGCTGTACGGCCAGCACATGGGGACGTTCCGCGTCATCGACGCGCTCGCGACCTTGGCCTTCGACTTCCCCGCCAGCCGGCGCGATCGCAGCGCGTTCTTTCGCGATGAGCTCGAAGAGTTCTTCGTGCTGTGCCACCAGCAGGGCCTGGACCCGCTGACGGTGAAGGGCAGCTATGCCGGCGCGATCGGCTTGCCGCAATTCATGCCGTCGAGCATCAACCGGCACGCGGTCGACTTCGACGGCGACGGCCACATCGACCTCAACGCGAGCAGCGCCGACGTGATCGGCAGCGTCGCGAATTTCCTCGCGCATGCCGGCTGGCAGCGCGGCCTGCCAACGCACTTCGAAGTCGCCGCACCAGTCGACACGAGCGACCGCGCCGCCCTGCTCGGCCCCGACATCCTTCCGCTGTTCAGTCCGCAGGAATTCATCGACCGCGGCGCCGCACTCGGCCCCGAAGCGATGGCCACCGAGAGCAAGCTCGCACTCGTCGAATTGCAAAACGGCGACGCCGCGCCGAGCTACGTCGCCGGCACGACGAATTTCTACGCGGTCACGCGCTACAACTGGTCGAGTTACTACGCGATGGCGGTGATCGCGTTGGGGGAGGCGGTGAAGCTGCGGCGTTGAGGGGTCAGGCTACGGAGCCAATGCGGCGCCAAGATCTGCCAGTGTGGTCATCAAGGTCATCGATTCGAGCGGTGATGCGTCCAGCCCGAGCCCGAGATAGAACGCCTTGGCTTCGTCCGAAATGGCGTGAACGAGCAAGCCACGAATACCGATCGCATCGGCCGCATGGATGACGCGGCGGGCTGCATCTTGGAACAGCGCGCGCCCCAGCCCATGGCCTTGATGCGATCGGGCCACGGCAAGGCGCGCCAACACAACAACAGGTATCGGGTCAGGCATGTTGCGGCGAAAGCGCCCCGTAGCGGCGGTGGGCGCCACTGCGCTCGATGCAAGCGCGTAGTAGCCCGCGACCGCGCCGTCTTCACAGGCAACAAATGTGCGTGACGCGCCGCCGACTTGGTTGCGAAGAGCGCGCCGCTTCAGCCAATCGTCGAGCGAGGGAACGCCGCAGTCGAAGGCATCGATCCGGTGATGGGCGCTGAGCGGCTCGGGCGCCGAGAGCATCAGCCCCGACCCCAGGGCGCCTTCGCGCGCATGGTGCGCCGAAGCCTCTCATTGGGTTGTGGCGGCGCATCGAGCCGGGCCAGGAACTTCGCGTAAGCCGCTGGGCTGACCGAGAGCATCGCGCGATCGAGAAGCGCTTCTTCCGCCGCCCGGCGCGCTGCCTCGAGGATGAAGTCGGTGCGCGTCTTGCCGCTGGACTCGGCGGCACGGTCGTTCAGACTGCGTTCCGCCGCCGGAATTCGCAAATTGAGGGTATCGCGGCGCGGTGGCGTGGCGGGTTTCATGGGAGGTGTTCTGACGTTTGATCAGCACGAACCATAGCACAACGTAACGCCAACGTCATTACGTCGCTGGCCGCTACGCGGGGCCGCGTCAAGTCGGCACCGGCGCCATCAGCAGCGCCAACACCGCGACAGCGGCGGCGAAGACGATCCAGGCGAGCGAGGGCCAGGGTTTGTTGAACAAGTCCCGATCGATCGCGTCTTCAGAGTGGGAAGTCATGGCGTATCTCCAGCATGCCCGGCAAGGGCAGCGCCCGCGAACGGTTCGCGGGGTTCAACTGGGAATACGCATTGGTCCGGAGAAACCGGACAGGGAACGAAACGACCGGCATCGCCCAACGAAAACCGGCCCGTTGCCGGGCCGGATCTGGGACCTCTGAACCAACTGCCAGGTCAGTCGGCTTTGGCGCCGTCGCTCTTGACGAACCAGGTCACGGCGGCGCTTCGAATCATCTCTGACTGAATTCCGCTGTCTGCAACGCGCAAATTGTCGGCGGCAATAGAACCTGCGCCCTCCTTTTCTGCACTGCCGACGGCTGCGCCTGCGACGGCAGCCCAAATGACACCGCCTCCCGGACTACCCTGCGCGTAGGCGCTTCCAGCGCTTGTCAACAGCGTGGCCAACGCAGCGAGCTTGATCGGTAGCTTCATGGGTGTTCCTTGTTGTCAGCTGAAAAAATCCACGGGATTTCGATGTCCCGTGGGCGCCCCCTGCGGAGCGATACGCCGCGCGATCATCGGGCTTTGCAGGCGAGATTTCAACTGCTGCACACGTATGAACATTGGCGCGTCGGTACCGAAAGACTCTCGTAGCACTGGTTCCGCGGACAACACGACGGTCAATGCCTCATTGTGTCGCCCCAAGTCTTCAAGTGCGAGCGCTGCGTTAAGGGCAAATAACAAGGTCAACGGGTGCTTCGGCCCGAGCGCGTCAT
>VBCQ01000272.1 GCA_005882155.1 Betaproteobacteria bacterium | reverse complement strand
AGGTTGACCGCGAGCATCAGCAGCGCGGCCGGCAACAGCAGCAGGTAGGGGAACGCGTCGAAGCGCTTCTTGCGCATGGCCATTCGTCAGGCTCAGCGGGATGACGAGAGGACTTGGTCAGCCTCCTGCGCGGCAGCATCCATGGCCTGCTTGATCGCCAGCGCCGAGTACTTGCCTTTGAGCCCGCCGACGATGTCGAACATGTTGCCGAGGTTCTTCAAGTACACCGACTCGAGCGGGCCCCAGCCGGGGATCGCCGCGTAGTGGCGGCCGTTCTTCACCTGCGCGATGAACTGCGCGTAGTGCGGGTCGCTCATCAGCGACGGGTCGCTCGCCGCATCGAGCCGCGTCGGCAGCATTCCCGACATCTTGCTAAAGCTGACCTGCGAGTCACGTCCCGTCAAGTAGGCGAGCAGCTTCCAGGCCTCGGTCTTGTTCTTCGACGATTTCATGATCGCCAGATCGGAGCCCGAGAAGAAAGTCTGGTTGCCTTTGAGGCCGGCCGGGTACGGTGCGATGCCGAAGTTCGCTGCGGTCACCGTCTCGAGCTGCCCGCCCTTGGCCTTCGGCGTGCGCATCTGCTTCAGGATCCACGGGCCGGTGAAGATAACGGCGTACTGGCCGTTGAAGAAGCCGGACTCGATCTGTCCCGAGTCCTTTTCGAGCGCGCCGCGCGGCACCAGCCCTTCGGCGGCGAAGCTCGTGTAGTAGACGATGGCCTGCACCGACTCGGTCGAATTGATCGCCGAGCGCTTGCCATCGGAGCTGAGCACGTCGCCTCCGGCGTTCCAGATCCACGGCGCCAGGTTGTGCACGACATTCCAGTCGTTCTTGCCCGGGTAACCCAAGGCCGCGATCTTCTTGCCGCCGATCTCGGTGCCGTTGATCTTCTGCATCGCCTGCTTGAAGCTGCCCCAATTGGCGAACGCGTCGCGCGCCTCGATGCCGGCTTTCTTGAACACGTCGGTGCGATAGAACGCGGCGCGCGCGTCGGCGTACCAGGGAATCGCGAACACCTTGGCGTCGTCGAGGCGGTGCGTCGTTCCCCACATCACCGGGAAGAACGCCTTTGCGCCGCCGGCTTCGTTCTGCTGCTGCTCGCTCAAAGGCTCGAGCGCGCCCATCGACGAGATCGCCGCGACCCAGGTCGTCCCGAGCTCGAGCACGTCGGGTCCCTGGCCGGACGCTGCCGCGGCGGTGATCTTGGCCCAGGCCGATTCCCAGTTGAGCACGGTCACATTGACGCGCAAGGTCGGGTTGCTCGCGATGAACGGGCGCAGCAGTTCACGCATGTCTTGCTGTTGCTGCTCGGTGGTCGACATGACCCACAGGTTCAGCTCGGCCGCGCGCGCGCAGGCGGCCGAGGCGAACAGACTCGCACCGAGCAAGCCGGTGGCGAATGTTCGAGCGGGCCATGCGTTCATCGTCAGTCCTTGTCGCGGCGTCATGCGCTGGCCGATTTCAGGCGATGTGCGCTCGCTTCGCAAGTCAGGGTTCTACCTCGGGCACTCGGTAGATTTACTGCAGCATCAGGGTACATCTCTTGATGTTCACAACCCGCATGGGTGCATTCCAATCGATCACGCGATGAAGCGAGTCGAACGAGGAGACCCCATGAGCTTGAAGCCGACCCCCATTGCTGCCGCCGCTGCGCTGGCCTTGTTGAGCGCGGCTTTGCCGGCGCTGGCGCAGCAGGCGCCGCCGACCGACAACAAGCCGGCCGAGGCCAAGCCCACGACCAAGCTCGAGACCGTCGTCATCACCGGCATCCGCGCGTCGCGCGAGCAATCGCTGACGCAGAAGCGCAATGCCGATTCGATCGTCGAAGTGATCACCGCCGAAGACATCGGCAAGCTGCCCGACAAGAACGTTGCCGACGCGATTCAGCGCATCCCCGGCGTCAACATCAGCTCGGGCGCCGGCGGCGAAGGCGGCTTCTCGGAGAACGACCGCGTCAGCATTCGCGGCACCAGCCCGACGCTGACGCAGACGCTGATCAACGGCCACGCAGTCGGCACCGGCGACTGGTTCGTGCTCAATCAAACCGAGGCCGTCGGCCGCAGCGTCAGCTACTCCTTGCTGCCGTCGGAGATCGTCAGCAAGGTCACGGTACACAAGAGCGCGCAGGCCGACTTGGTCGAAGGCGGCGTGGCCGGTTCGGTCAATATCGAAACGCGCACGCCATTGAGCTTCAAGAAGCCGTTCACCGCCGAAGTCTCGGCGCAGGCGATTCACTCGACGCTCGCGAAGAAGACCGATCCGCAGCTCAACGCGTTGTTCAATTGGAAGAACGAGGCGAGCAGCGCGGGCGTGCTGTTCCAGGTGTTCTCGGAGACGCGACACGAGCGGCGCGATGGGCAGGAGTTTCTCGGCTATGCGCAAATCGATCCGGCAAGTCAAGCCGCGCTCGCCGATCCGCGGCTGGCGAACCTCTGGTATCCGCAGCTCATCAACTCGAGCCTGTTCACGCAGAAGCGGGTCAGAAAAGGCGGCCTCTTCGACGTCGAATTCAAGCCATCGAACGCGCTGACGCTCGATGTCAACGGCTTCTACTCGCGCCTGTCCGCAGTCAACTTCGACCACAGCTATCTTGCGAATCCACAGGCACTGCTCGACGGCGGCTATG
>VBCQ01000277.1 GCA_005882155.1 Betaproteobacteria bacterium | reverse complement strand
CTGGTCAGCGAGGCGATCCCGCTGGTCACACCGCTCGCGCGCAGCTTCGGCGTGACGCTGCATCGCGGCCGCATCGCCGGCGTGGCCTGTGCCGACCGCACGCGATTGCGCCAGGTCCTGATCAACCTGCTCAGCAATGCGATCAAGTACAACCGGCGCGGCGGCGACGCGACGATCGAGGCCGAAGTCGCCGACGCGAGCGTCGCGCTGCGCGTGCGCGACACCGGCCGTGGCTTGACGCCCGAGCAGCGCAACCACTTGTTCGAGCCGTTCAACCGCCTGGGCATCGAGCGCGAGGGCATCGAAGGCACCGGCATTGGGTTGGCGATCGTGAAGGCACTCGTCGATCGCATGGATGGATCGATCACCGTGACGAGCGAGCCCGGCGTCGGCACCGTGTTCGAAGTCAAGCTGCCGCGCGGCGATGCGGTGCCCGTCGCGAATGACGTTGCGCCTGCGCCGTCGGCGGCGAAGACCGTCCGCGTCGAGCGCAGCGGCCAACTCCTCTACATCGAAGACAACCCGATCAACGTGATGGTCGTCGAGGAGCTGGTGGCCAGCCACTCGGGCCTCGCGATCGTGTCCGAGCCGACCGGCGAGCGCGGCGTCGCGCGCGCCCGCGCGCTGCGGCCCGATCTGATCCTCGTCGACATGCAGTTGCCCGACTTCGACGGCTTCGAGGTCCTGCGCCGCCTGCGTGCGCAACCCGAAACCGCCGACACGCCATGCGTCGTGCTGTCAGCCAACGCGATGCCCGAAGACATCGCGCGCGCGCTCGCCGCGGGGTTCGTCGACTACTGGACGAAGCCGATCAACTTCAATGCTTTTTTGGCGTCGCTGGATAATATTTTGGAGCGGCGCGAATCCAATCTCCGTTCGGGCTGAGCTTGTATTTCCGATCGTCCTGAGCCTGTCGAAGGAAGCCTGCATACGCATCACAAACCCTTCGACAAGCTCAGGGCGAACGGGGTGTGGGGCGGGTAATCACCCCGCCTCTTCCACCAACCCCCGCTGCCGCAGCATCGGCGTCACCGTCGCCGCTCGTCCCCGAAACGCCCGGTAGGCCTGCGATGGCTCGAGCGAATTGCCGGACGAATAGATGAACCGGTGCAGTCGCTGCGCGACCGATGCATCGAACGGGTTGCCGGCTTCGACGAAGGCTTCGAAGCCGTCGGCGTCGAGCACCTCGGCCCACAGGTAGACGTAGTAGCCGGCGGCGTAGCTGGATCCTGCGAACACATGCTGGAAATGCGGCAACCGGTGATTGACGCCAATGCCCGCCGGCATGCCGATCCGTTCGAGCTCGGCCGATTCGAACACGCCGATGTCGGGGCCCTCTTCATAGCTGAGCGAATGCACCGCCATGTCGAGCAGCGCCGACGCGGCGTAGCGCACCGTCTCGAAACCCTGGTTGAAACGACGCGCGGCCTTCAGGCGCTGCACCATCTCATCGGGAATCGGTTCGCCGGTCTGATAGTGCCGCGCATGGCGAGCCAGCACCTCGGGTTCTTCGAGCCAGTGCTCGAACAACTGCGATGGCAGCTCGACGAAATCGCGGAGCACATTGGTGCCCGACAAACGCTCGTAGGTCACACTCGACAGCAGACCGTGCAGCCCATGGCCGAACTCGTGGAACAGCGTGCTCGCGTCGTCGAAGCTGAGCAGCGTCGGCTCACCGGGCGCGCCCTTGGCGAAGTTGTTGTTGTTGACGATCACCGGCGTCACGACCTCATCGCCTTCGCCATTGCGCGACTGCATTCGGTACGAGCTCATCCAGGCGCCGCTGCGCTTGCTCGGCCGCGCAAAGTTGTCGTGCAGGAACACGCCGATGAGCACGTCGTCGGCACCGCGCACTTCGTAGACCTTGACGTCGGGGTGATAGACCTTGATGCGCGGCTGCTCGATGAAGCGCAGGCCAAACAGGCGCTGCGCGCAATCGAACGCCGCCTCGACCATGCCGGCGAGCGGGAAGTACGGCTTGACCGCCGCCTCGTCGACGTCGTAGCGCAGCTGCCGTACCTTCTCGGCGTAGTAGCGCCAGTCCCAGGCTTCGATTTGCAGGTCTTCGCCGCGCGACAGCAGCAGGGCTTGCAGTGCGTCGCGCTCCTGTGCCGCGCGCGCCTTCGCCGGGCCCCACACCTGCGTCAGCAGATCGGTGACGGCCGCGCGGCTGCCGGCCATCGTATCGGCGAGCGCGTAGTCGGCGTAGCAGGAGTGGCCGTGCAGCCGGGCCTGCTCATTGCGAAGCGTCAGGATTTCGCGCGCGATCTCGCGGTTGTCGTGCTCGCCCGCATGCTCGCCGCGCGTGGTCCAGGCGCGCCAGGCTTGCTCGCGCAAATCGCGCCGGTCCGAGAAGGTCAGGAACGGCACGATGTGCGAGCGCGACAAGGTGATCACGCAGGCGTCGCCGACGCCGCGCTCCACCGCCGCCTGGCGCGCCGCCGCGCAGACAAAATCGGGCAGGCCGGCGAGCTCGTCCGGAGTGCGCAGCACGAGCTGGTAGCTGGCCTCGTCAGCGAGAACGTTCTGCGCGAAGCGCGTCGTCAGCTCGGCGAGCCGCTCCATGATCTGTGCGTAGCGCGCCTGCGCCGTCGGCGCGAGCTTGGCGCCGGCGCGAACGAAGTCGAGATGCACGCGCTCGAGCAGGCGCAGTTGCTCGGGAGTCAGGCCGAGCGCCGCGCGTTCGGCATGCAGCGTGTCGATGCGCTTGAACAGCCCGGCATGCATGTAGATCGCGCTGCTGTGCGCGGCCATCAGCGGCGCGAGCTCGCGTTCCACCGCCTGCAGCGCGGGTGATGTCTCCGACGACGTGAGGTTGTAGAACAGACCGTCGAGCCGCGCGAGCAGACGGCCGCTGCGGTCGAACGCGGCCAGCGTGTTGTCGAAGCTAGGCGGCTGCGGCGAAGCGCCGATGGCATCGACCTCGGCGAGCTGTTCCTTCAGCGCCTGGTCGAACGCGGGCTTGAAGTGAGCGGGTGCAATGTCGGCAAAAGGAGGCAGGCCGTAGGGGGTGTTCCAGGGCTGCAGCAGCGGGTTGCTTGTGGCAAGGGTCATGGCGCTTCTCTGGTGGAGAAAGGCCTCGATTCTAGGTGCGAGGCCTATTTGCCGCTCTTGATGTCCGCCTCGTCGCGCTCGTCGAAACGGCGGTTCTCGCAGTTCTTCGCGAAGGCATCGCGGCTCGCCTTCAGCGCGTCGACTTGAGCGTTGTAGGCCGGGACGCGCGCTTCGTAAGCCTCGATCAGCTTGGTGCGCGCTGCCGCCTTCGCGTTGTACTGGTCGACCTGTTCGGCGCTGGTCTGATCGAGCCACACCAGCGTCTCCTTGAGCTCGGCGGCGAGCCGAACGATCTCTTCCTTGTCATGCCCGAGCTGGGTTTGCAGCTTGGACGTGTCCGCCAGCGTCGAGCGGTTCTTCTCCTGCAGCGCCATGCATTCGCGCAGCTCATTGCGCGACAGCAACGGGCTTTTGGGCGGGGCCTTGCCGAAGCTGCTTTCCTTGGCCTTGTCGGCGGCTTGAACGAGTAACGGCAGCGCGCAAACGCACGGGAGAAGAACGCGGATCAAGCGCGTCAATGAAACTGAGGACAAGAACATCTGGAAGATCCTTGTGGGGTCGAAGAGAGTGCGGCGCGCATCATGCCATTACCACCGCCTCGCGCATCGTCACGAACTCCTCCGCCGCTGTGGGGTGAATCCCCACGGTCGCGTCGAACACGGCCTTCGTCGCGCCGGCCTTCAGCGCGACGGCGAAGCCCTGCACGATCTCGCCCGCGTCGGCGCCGACCATGTGCACTCCGACGACGCGGTCGCTCGCGTCGTCGACGACGAGCTTCATCAGCGTGCGCTCGGTCGCGCCCGATAGCGTGTGCTTGAGCGCCTTGAACTCGCTGACGTAAGTGCGCAGCGCACCGTAGCGCTCGCGCGCCTGGCTCTCGGTCCAGCCGACGGTGCCGACGCTCGGATGGGTGAACACCGCCGTCGGAATGAACTCGTAATTCATCTGACGCTCGACATCGCCGAACAAGCGGTCCACAACGACCATCGCCTCGGCCAGTGCAACCGGCGTGAGCTGCACCTTGTCGGTCACGTCGCCCACCGCGTAAATCGACGGCAGATTCGAGCGGTACTGCGCATCGGTGTCGACTTGGCCGCGCGCGCCGAGGTGCACGCCGACTTCTTCGAGCCCCAGGCCCTTGGTGTTCGGGCCGCGGCCGGTCGCGTAAAGCACCGTGTCGGCCTCGAGCACCTGGCCGTCGTGCAAGCCGATGCGCAAGCCGTCGGCCGGACGATCGATGCGCAGCACGTGGCTGCGAAAGCGCTGCTGTACACCCTTCTTCGCCATCTCGGCGGCGAGGAAGGTCGCGACGTCGTCGTCGAAGCCGCGCAGGATCTGCGTGCCGCGAATCACTTGCGTCACTTGTGCACCGAGGCCGCGGAAGATCGACGCCATCTCGCAGGCGATGTAGCCGCCGCCGACGACGACCAAGCGACGCGGAAACTTCGGCAGGTCGAACATCTCGTTGGAGCTCACCGCATGCTCGCCGCCGGGCACCTCCGGCATCAACGGATGGCCGCCGGTCGCGATGAGGATGTAGCGAGCGCGAAAGCGTTGCCCGTCGACCTCGACCTCGTTCGGCGAGACGATTCGCGCATGGCCGCGCAGCAGCATCGCGCCGCTGTCGCGCAGCAGCACTTCGTAGATCGCGTTCAGCCGCGTGATCTCGCGCGCGCGATTCGTCTTCAGCGCCTCCCAGTCGAATGCCGGCGCTTGCACCGGCCAGCCGAAGCCATGCGCCTGCTCGAAGTCGTCGGCATAGTGCGCGGCGTAGCTGTACAGCTTCTTCGGGATGCAGCCGAGGTTGACGCAAGTGCCGCCGAGCGCCGCCGATTCCGCCACCGCGACACGCGCGCCGCGCTGCGCCGCCATGCGCGCCGCGCGCACGCCGCCGCTGCCGGCGCCGATGACGAACAAGTCCAGTTCAGTCGTTGACATGGCTCCTCCGATGGCGTCGATTGTCGATGAGCCCGTGGTGCGGCGCTTTCCAGTCTTGCCGATAATGCGCAGGTCATGAGCCCCGAACGGCCGCCCGAAGGGGCGAATTCCCTAGGGTGCACCAATGACTGACACCGCCGCTTTCACCCCACTGTCCGCCCTGCTCGCGCGCTGCCAGCGGCGCGACGCCGACGTGAGCTTCGATGTTCCCGATGACTGGCTGCAAGGCCGCACCTCGTTCGGCGGACTCGTTTCGACGTTCGCGGTGCAGGCGCTGCGCGACGCCGTCGCTACCGATTGGCCCGACGGCGTCAAGCTGCGCGCGCTGCAAAGCAACTTCATTGCGCCGGTCGAGCAAGGGCTGCTGACCGTGTCGGTGCGCTTGCTTCGCGAGGGGCGCAACGTGCGCCAGGTGCAGGCCACGGTGCGTCAAGGCGACACGATGTCGGCG
>VBCQ01000276.1 GCA_005882155.1 Betaproteobacteria bacterium | reverse complement strand
TGTCTTCCTGAAGCCTTGACCAGCTGCTAGGCTTCGCATCCATTTTGGCGATGCGTCGCGCGCGACCCGTCGCACTCCTCGAACATGTCGCTGCAACGGTCCTGGAATCGCGTCTGGCGGGCTCTGAACGGCTCGCCGGATCCGGCGCTGTTTGACCGGCTCGTCGCCGCTTACGGCGAGCCGCATCGATGTTCATCGCGCAGGCCTGCGACATTCACCTGTCATGGACCCAGATCGGCGCGATGCTCGGGCTCATGCTGTTGACGTCCAAGGGCGCTGCGGGTGTGACCGGCAGCGGCTTCGTCGCACTGGTCGCGACGCTGACCGTAATGCCCGACCTGCCGGTGGCCGGTGTGGCGCTCATCGTCGGCATCGACCGCTTCATGTCCGAAGCGCGCGCGCTGACCAGCACGATGAGCAACGCGGTGGCCTGCGTCGTCGTCTCGATCTGGGAGAACGCCTGCGACCGCGAGGTTCTTGCGCGAGAGCTGGCGCAGAACTACGTCAACACCGAACTGGCGTTGGAAGAGGATGCGGCGATTCTGACCACACCGTCAGCTGATGGACCCCGGCCGGCGCATGTGCATTGATCGTGACGCGCGGTGCATGATGACTGCTCTCGGCACGTGATTCGTAAGAGGTGTGAACGACCGGTTGGGGTCGAGTACGGCTGCCCCGCAACCATGTCTTCACGACACCTGCGAGCGGGACCGCGACGGTGATCGTGAACTGGCAGAACTGATCGCCATTAAAGTGCGGGCATGGCTGCCCGCACCGCTTCTTCGCGCGATCCGCTGCAGCGCTATTCGGCCAAGCGCAATTTCGCGATCACGCCCGAGCCCGAGGCGGCGCGCGTGCCGGCGGCAACGCCCGCGCTGTCGTTCGTCGTGCAAAAGCATTGGGCCTCGCGGCTGCACTACGACTTCAGGCTCGAGCTCGACGGCGTTCTGCTGAGTTGGGCGGTGCCCAAAGGCCCGAGCTTCGATCCGGCCGAAAAGCGCATGGCGATCCATGTCGAAGACCACCCGGTGAGCTACGGCGGCTTCGAAGGCACGATCCCGCCGCGCCAGTACGGCGCCGGCACGGTGATCGTCTGGGACCGCGGCACGTGGGAGCCGGTCGGCGATCCGCGCGACGGCATGGCCAAGGGCAAGCTGCTTTTCAAGCTGCACGGCGACAAGCTCGCAGGGCTGTGGGAGCTCGTGCGGATCGCCAAGCCGGGCGACAAGCAGGAGCCGTGGATCCTGTTCAAGAAACGCGATGCGTGGGCCCGGCCGCTGGCCGACTACGACGTGATCGCCGCGTTGCCCGACAGCGTCGTCGACAAGCCGCTCGGGCCGGTCGAGCAGCGCGAGCCGCGCGGCGTTGCGCCGGCAAGCGAGCCGCCGTGGGTCGTCGGCTCGCCGGCCGAGCTGCCGGGCGCGGTCAAGGCGAAGCTGCCGTCGACGCTGGCACCGCAGCTCGCGCTGCCGAGCAAGAAGCTGCCGGGCGGCGCGGGCTGGAGCTATGAGATCAAGTTCGACGGCTATCGGCTGCTCGCGCACGTCGAGCACGGCGAGGTCAAGCTCATGACCCGCAACGGCAACGACTGGACTTCCAAGCTCAAGCCGCTTGCTGACGCGGTGAAGGCGATGGGTTTGAAGTCGGCTTGGCTCGACGGCGAGATCGTCGTGCTCGACGACGACGGCAAGCCGGTCTTCAACGCGCTGCAGAACGCGTTCGACTCGGCGCGCACCGGCGACATCGACTACTTCCTGTTCGACCTGCCGTTCCACGATGGCTACGACCTGCGCCAGACGCCGCTGCAGGCGCGGCGGGCGCTGTTGAAGCAGCTCGTCGAGCAGCATGGCGGCGAGCATCTGCGCTTCAGTGCGGACTTCGTTGCCGACCCGGCGCGCATGCTCGAGTCGGCGCGCGCGCTCGGCCTCGAAGGCATCATCGCCAAGCGAATCGATTCGCCGTATGTCTCGCGCCGCACCGACACCTGGCTCAAGCTGAAGGCGAGCGAGCGCCAGGAATTCGTCATCGGCGGCTTCGTCGATCGCTCGGGGTCGAAGAGCGAAGTCGGCAGCCTGATGCTCGGTTATTTCGACGACGACGGCGCGCTGCAGTACGCAGGCAATGTCGGCACCGGCTGGGACACGAAGACCGGTGCGGCCCTGCACAAGCGCCTCGTCAAGATCGAGGTCGATGCGTCGCCGTTCGCCGGCCCGCCGATCGTGCCCGGCCGCTGGAGCCGGCGCGAGTCGGGCGGCGAGCGCTGGGTCGAGCCGCAGCTCGTCGCCGAGGTGAGCTTCGCCGAGTGGACACCCGACGGGCACATCCGCCATCCGCTGTACCTCGGGCTGCGCGAAGACAAGGCAGCGCGCGAAGTGCGGCGCGAATCGGCGCTTGCGGCACCGCTGCCCGCGCCGGCCAGCGGCAACAAGGTCGGCGCAGTCAAGGTGTCGAACCCCGAGCGCGTCATCGATCCGTCGACCGGCCTGAAGAAGCTCGACCTCGTGCGCTACTACGAAAGCGTCGCCGACTGGATGCTGCCGCATCTGATCGGCCGGCCGGTGTCGCTGGTGCGCGGTCCGAACGGCATCACCGGCCAGCTCTTTTTTCAGAAGCACGACGACAAGCTGAGCATCCCGGGGCTGCGCGAGCTCGACGCGAAGCTGTGGCCGGGCCACCCACCGATGCTCGAGCTCGCGACGCCCGATGCGCTCGTCAGCGCGGCGCAGATGAACGTGATCGAGTTCCACACCTGGAACTCGACCAAGAAGAACATCGGCAAGCCCGACCGCATCGTCTTCGACCTCGACCCCGGCG
>VBCQ01000275.1 GCA_005882155.1 Betaproteobacteria bacterium | reverse complement strand
TGCTTCTCCTCGAGCACGCGGCGGCATTCGGCCTGCGCGTTTTCGAGCAACTGGCGCGCTTCGTCCAGCAGCGACTTCTGCACGTCGGGGCCGATCAGTTCCTTCGGCACACCGGCGATGCTGAGCAGGCCGAAAGTCTTGCCGAAGCCGAGGCTGCCGATCATCGAGGTGGCGAGCTCGGAGGCGCGCTTCAAGTCGTCCGACGCGCCCGACGAGGTGTTACCGAAGACCAGCAGCTCGGCTTCGCGGCCGGCCAGCATCATCGCGAGCCGCGCCAGCAATTCCTGCTCGCCGTGCAGCGGTTCTTCGTTGTTGCGCGCGACGTAGGTCACGCCGAGCGCGCCGCCGCGCGGCTCGATGCTGACGCGCTCGACCTGGCCGGCGTTCATCACATGCGCGACCAGCGCATGACCCGATTCGTGGAACGCGATGCGGCGCAGCGTTGCCGGCGTGATGACGCCCTTGCTCGACGAGACCTCGCCGCCGAGCTGATGCGTCTCCATCGATTGATACAGACGCTCCATGCTGACCGTCGCCTCGCCCGCCTCGGCTGCATAGGCCGCAGCGCGGTTCACGCAGTTCGCGATGTCGGCCGGCGACATGCCCATCGCGGTCCGCGCCAGCGAGCCGGTGTCGATGCCGGCGTCGGCCTTCACCTTGTCGAGGTAGAGCTTGAACAGGTCTTCGCGCTCGGGCGGGGTCGGCAGCGCGGTGCGCACCGTCATGTCGAAGCGGCCGGGCCGGCACATTGCGCTGTCGATGTTCTCGATGTGATTCGTTGCGCCGACGATCACGACGTTCTCGTGCGGCGAGAAGCCGTCCATTTCGACGAGCACGCGGTTGATGATGCGGTTCTGCTCCTGCTCGCCGCCGTGCGCTTCGCCGCCGCGCGAGCGCTTGCCGATGCCGGCGCCGTAGAACATCGAGCTGAAGTGCGAGCCGTCGACGCTGATGAAGCTCGCGCCGCACTCGCCGGCGAGTGCGCGCGCCAGCAAGGTCTTGCCGGTCCCCGGTGGTCCGTCGAGCAGCACGCCGCGTGGCGCTTGCGCGCCGACTGCAGCGTACTGCGCCGGGTCTTTCATGAACGCGGCAACGCGGCGCAGCTCCTTCTTCGCCTCGTCGGCACCGATCACGTCGACGAAGCTCGTTTGCGGCTTCTCGGCGAGCTTGGTGCGGCCGAGCGAGAGCGAGCCCTTGAGCTGAAAGTAGAGGACGAAGCCGACGATGAGGAACACCGGCAGCAACGACGCGAGCACCTCGCCGGCGCGGCCGACGTTCTGCGCCGCGAGCTGGGTGCCTGTGCGCGAATCGATCTCGATGCTGGTCAACACGAAGCCGTGGCTGACGCTCAATTCACCGAGGCGCGACGCGATGCTCTGGCCGCAGTTGCGGCCGCAATCGATCAGGCGTGCGCTGAAGCGGCGGCCGTGCCGGTCGGTGTACAGCGCGAGCGTGCCGTCGACGCCGACCGCCGCCACGTCGCGCGCCGCGAGCGCCTGCTCGAAGTCCGACGCCGCCTTCGGGTGGGCAAGCCAGCTGTCGGCTTCTTTCTCGAAGGCCAGCGCCATGGCGTCCTTGCGCGACTGCGCATCGCGGCCCGCATGCTCGTGCAACATCACCCCGGCCAACAGCGCGAAACCAAGCAGCGCGGCGAGGCCGGCGCGGGCCATGTTCTTCGCGGTGTTGGAATGAGGCTTGCCTGCAGCGTTCATGAGCGATTCCGTCGGAGACGATGCCGGAGGTCCGGCGACATGATGGATGGTGGCGCGCAGTGCGGCGCGGCGGGATCGGCTTGCTCGGAAACACTCACGAGCTTGGGCCGCCGCTGCAACGGCACTACGACGCGGCCGTTGACCGCACAGTGCAGAGTATCGCGCGAACCATCGGCGCAAACATGTGTCTGATTGCACGCAGGCTCTCATCATTTTCATCGAAGCCCCGACACCCGAAAAGGATCGCAATGGATCGTCGCCAATTCACCGTCACCGCCGGCGCCGCGCTGGCCGCATTCGCGCTCGCTGCGTGTCGCGACAAACCCGCCGAGCCGATCGCCGCGGCGCCCGCGCGGGCGCTGGTGGCGCCGCGCGAAGCCTACGAAATCGCGTCGCGCGGCGACGGCTTCACCGTCGGGCCGATCGTCGCGGCCAACACCGTCTACGTCTTCTTCGACACCACCTGCCCGCACTGCGCGCAGCTGTGGGAAGGGGCCAAGCCGCTGGCCGGCAAATTGAAGCTCGTCTGGATGCCGATCGCGCTGCTGCGTCCGTCGTCCGGCCCGCAAGGGGCCACGATCTTGAGCGCGGCCGACCCGATCGTCGCGATGACGCGCAACGAGGCGCTGGTGCTGGAGCGCAAGGGCGGCATCGCCGTCGACCCGGCTCTCAGCGACCAAGCCAAGGCGCGCGTGCAGCACAACACCGAGCTGTTCGCCCAGCTCGGCGCCGACAGCGTGCCGCTGATCGTTTTCAAGAACGCGAAGACCGGCGTGTTCGGCTCGCACTCGGGCGCGGTCGACACCGCCGAGCTGGCGGCCATGGCCGGCGTGTGAAGCAAGAGCAGGCGCCGGTATGCCGCTTGCCCGATTCGCTCATTGACATGAAGGAGAGAACGATGCCACGACGCCAGCCACCCCCGAACGAGCTGCGGCACAAGCCGTCGCCGCGCGCGGCGCAAGCGCGCCACATCGTTGGCCGCACGGCGCAGCGCATGCCCGGCCAAGGCAACGAGACCGCGCCGACGACCGACTGGCTGGCCGAGCGCGAGCAAGACATCGCCCCCGGGAACGCGCAAGCCGACGGTGTGCCGGTCGGCAGCGGCAAGGAGCAGGACGCCGGCCGCCGACAGGCGGTCGAATCGCGCCGCGGCTCGCATAAGTAGCGCCCGCTCAACTGGCGAAGTCGCTGATCGCGGTGGCGCTCGACGCGTCGAGATGGATGAAGACCATGCCGACCTTGAATCCGTCGGCGCCCATGAAGCTGCAGTACACCGACTTGACCTGCGCGCTCACGTCGACCGCGCTGCCGCGCAGCGGCACTTCGAAGCGGACCATGCACTTGGTGCCGGGCGAGATCGGCCGTGACGACAGCACCGACATCCCATCGAGCCCGAGATCCCAAGTGGAGACGCTGCGCTCGACGCCGTCGGGCGGCGTCACGATGGCTGCGCGTCGCAATACCTTGCGCGGCGTGACCCGCCGATTCGTCTCAGGCTTTTTCGACTCCATGAAGGATTATCGCCGCGGTGAAAATCGGCTCAGCGCTCATCGGCCAGGCGCCTTTCGATCAGTGTGCACAGCTGCTGGCTGATGCGTTGGTCGGTGCCGATCATCACGACGCGCGGACCGCACAGCGCGCGCACGATGATCGCCAGCTCGGTGGCGTGCAAGGGCTGCTGCGGTCCAAGCAGCGGCAGTGCGTCGTCAGCGCTGTCGCTTGGCCGATGATCGCGCTCGACGAGGAAGCTCAGCAACTGCTTGGCGCGCTCCTCGAACGGCTCGACCAGCCAGTGGGCCGGCGCCGCGTCGGCTCGAGGGATTGTTGCGGGCGAGACTGGCATGGGTCAGCGCAGCGCCGCCGGGTCGTCGACGAGCTGCTCGGCAGCGTCGAGCGCGATGCCGGCGCATCGCTCTGCAACCACGGTGCGCGGGTCGACGATGCCGCGCTGCAACTCGAGCATCGTCACGCGATCGATCTGGACGAAGGTCGGCAGGCCGCAATCGTTGGGGCCGTAAGTCACCCCGATCATCGAGTGATGCTCCGAATCGTTGGCCAGGACCACGCGGGCGTCGCCGCACTGCAAAAGCGTTTGCTGGATCGTGATCGGGTGGTGGTGCATGGTGGCTCCTGGGCTGCTTCGGTTGAACACCGGAACACGCTTGCCAAATCGGAGCCGCTTGGCTTCGGCAACAGGGTGTTGCCGGTCAGGCCGACGCGCTTCGCGCCGGCTTCACCTGTTGGCAACCCCGCTGTCATTGCCCTGCTCGGGCTGTAGACCGGAAGCTTTGCGACCCCGGCTTTCGCTCGGGTGTGCCTTTGTCATCAGTGATGACTAATGTATCGAAAAGCTACCGAGGCGCGGGGAGTCGCCGGCGACGCGCGTGAAGAAGTTGGCGTGACGGCGCTGACTTTTTGTCCGCCAGCGGCAAGCGCTCAGTGCGGCTTGCGTTTCCCGCGGAACGACTTCGGCGTGTAGACGTTGCCGCTCCAGTCGCCGTTCTTGCGCGCCCGCTCGATCGCTTCTTCAGCCACCCGCTCGGCCTCTTTGCGGGCCGAGCGCCAGTGGTAGGCGCGCAGCGCGAAGCGGCGAGTCGCGAACGCGGCGCGGCGCAGCGCCCAGTCGAAGCGCTGCTGGCGGCGCGCGCCGAGACACAGCCGCACGAACAGCACGGCGCAGACGAGCACCATCAGCGAAGCGAACAGCGTCTCAACGGCATGCATGGAATCACTCTACCCGATGTGCAATGCCTGCGGCGGCGCATCGGCGCTGCCGCGCGCAGCGCGCTCGTATTCGGAGATCACCTGCGCGCCGAACAGCAGCAGCGTCGCCGCAATTTCCAGGCTCAAGAGCACGACGATCGCCGTCGTCAGCGAGCCGTAGACGACGTTCACCTGCGACAGCGTCGCGAAGTACCACACCAGCACATGGCGCGTCAGCTCCCACAGCAGTGCCGCGGTCACGCCGCCGATCAGCGCATGGCGCAGCCGCAGGCGCCCGACCGGCATCACCATGTAGATCGAAGTCAGCACGAAGATCTCTCCGCCGACGCCAAGCAAATACAGCAGCAGCCCCGACACGCCGCCGAGCGACCAGCGGTGACCGAGAAAGTCGATGCTCTCGCTGCCGATCGCCTGCAGGCTGCCCGACACCAGCGTCATCAGCAGCAGCCCGACGCCGAGGAAGAGGATGTAGCAATACGGCAGCAGCGCCGAGACGATGAAGTGGCGACGCCGGATCGCCACGCGGTGCAGAAAGATCACCGACATCGCGTTCTCGAGCACGGTGAACGCGAGCGAGCTGAAGAACAGCATCGTCGCCAGCACGACCCAGCCGATCACGTCGCGGTTCGCGAGAAAGTTCGACAGCTCGAAGATGATCGCCTTCGACTGCCCGGGGATTACCCACTCGAGATAGCGGCCGAGCGTCTGCAGCAGCTCGGCCTGATCGATGACATGCGACAACGCGATGACGATCAGGATCAACAGCGGCACGATCGACAGCAGCGCGTAGTACGCGACCGCCCCGGCCAGCAGCAGCCCTTGGTTGGCGCGAAAGCCGCGCAAGGCCTGCAGCGCGAACGCAGCCGGGTGCGTCAGCACCGCCTTCGCCTGCGGAGCGAGGATGCGCAAGCGTTTTGCTCCTACGGCCAGCCGCCGGTGAAATACACGACCTGTCCGGTGACGAACGGCGAGCGACCGGACGCGAAGAACGCGATCAACTCGCCGACCTCTTCCGGCGTGCCGAGCCGGCCGGCCGGGACAATGCCCGCGATTTCGCGGCGGCCGGCTTCGTCGTCGATGAAGCGCTCGCGCGGGTAGTACATCTCGCTGTACAGATAGTTCGGCGCGACCACGTTGACCTGGATGCCGAAGGCGGCGACTTCCTTGGCGAGTGCCTGCGCGAACGTCGTCGTTCCGGCGCGGATCGAGGTCGGCACCGAATAGCCGGGCTCGGGCCGCAGGGGCCGCGCCGAAGTCACGAAAACGAAGCAACCGGTGCGCCGCGCTTTCATCGCCGGCAGCAGCAACTGCGCGAGCTGGTACGGGAAGACGAACACCGCTTCGAAAGTGCGGCGAACATCGGCGAGCGACACGTCTTCGATGGCCGCCGGCGTGATCGGATGAACGTCGTTGGAGACGACGGCGTCGACCTCGCCGACCCGCTCAGCAAGCTCGGCGACGAGGCCTTGTGCATCGCCGCGGCGAAGCGTGATCGCTTGCGGATGCAGCGCCTCGAAGTCGTGCAAGGCCTTGTCGTCGACGAAGCCGGCGTCATGGCAGACCACGCGGTGACCGGCGGCGCTGAGAACGCGTACCGCGCCGGGGCCCGCGTACTGGATTGCGTTGGTGACGAGGA
>VBCQ01000271.1 GCA_005882155.1 Betaproteobacteria bacterium | reverse complement strand
CTATGCCGATCCGCAAGTGCCGATGCTGATCGTCGTGGTGTCGGCCTACGGCATCATCTCGGGCTTCGAGTCGACGCGAACGACCTGGGCACGGCGCAAGCTGTCGCTCGGCCGACTCACGCAGATTGATCTCGCTTGCCAGATCGCGACCACGATCTTCCAGCTGATCTGGGCGGTGATTGCGCCGTCGCTGTGGACGCTGGCCGGCGGCTGGCTGTTCGGCGCCGCGCTGAAAGTCGTGCTGACGCACACCGTGTTGCCGGGTCCGCCGAACCGAATCGAATGGGACCGCACCGCGTTCCGCGAGGTGTTCGATTTCGGCAAGTGGGTCTTCTTGTCGTCGTCGGTGTCGTTCTTCCTGACCAGCGGAGACCGCCTGCTGCTCGGCGCGTTTCTCGACAGCAAGACGATGGGCTATTACACCGTCGCGCTGCTGCTGATCAGCGCGCTGCAGGAGGCGGTGACGCGAGTGGTCGGCAATGCCGTGCTGCCGGCCTTGGGCGAGGTGGTTCGCGACAAGCCTGAGCAGCTGATGAAGACGCTGTACCGGATTCGCTGGCCGCTGGACATCGTCTGCCTGCTGTGCGCCGGCGCGGTCTTCATGCTCGGAGATCCGATCGTCAGAATCCTCTACGACAGTCGCTACGCGAGCGCCGGCTGGATGCTCGGCGTGCTGGCGCTCACGCTGGTGGCCACGCCGCTGAACGTGTTCGATCAGTGCCTGATCGCGATGGGTCGGATCAAGATGCTGAGCTTCCTGAATGCGGTGCGACTGGTGGCGCTGTACGTCCTCGTGCCGCTGGGCTATGCGTTGTTCGGCGTGAAAGGGGCAGTCGCCGCGGTGGCGGCGAGCTCGCTCGTCAACGCGGCCTGCCTGCTCGCGGTTCAGCAGCGGCTCGGCTTGCTCGACGTTCGGCGCGAGCTGCTCGGCGTGCCGCTGTTCGCGACCGGCGTGGCCATCGGATGGGTCGCCGAGCAGCTCTATCGCTTGCTGACCTGATCGACATGGCCCTGCGCGTCGCCTACCTCGTGAACCTGTATCCGGCGGGAAGCCACACCTTCGTGCGCCGCGAAATCGAAGCGCTCGAGCGGCGCGGCGTGATCGTCGATCGCATCGCGCTTCGAGGCGAGAGCGGCGATCTCGTCGACGAGCGCGATCGGCAGGAGCGCAGCCGCACGCGCTATGTGCTGGCGCAAGGCGCGGGCGGACTCGTCGCGTCGCTGCTTCGGACTTTGCTGCGCTCACCGCGCCGGCTGTGGCACGCAGCGCGACTGGCTTGGCGAATGTCGCGCGAATCGGAGCGGCCGTTGGCGATCCACCTGGTCTACCTCGCCGAGGCTTGCGTGCTGTGTCAATGGACGGCGTTATCGCACGCGGATCACCTTCATGCGCATTTCGCGACCAACTCGGCCGAGGTCGCGATGCTCGCCCACGCGCTGGGCGGCCCACCGTACAGCTTCACCGCGCACGGCTCCGACATCATGGACCGGCCGGCCCAAGTGGGCTTGCCGCTGACCGTCGGCCATGCCGCGTTCGTCGTCGCGGTCTGCTCGTTCGGTCGCAGCCAGATCTTCAAGTGGGTGCCGCAGACGCTGTGGGACCGCGTGCAGGTGGTCCGTTGCGGGCTGCAGCCGGGTTATGGCAGCGGCAGTCCGCCGGCGGCGCAGCAACGGCGCCGCTTGCTGTGCATCGGCCGCCTGTCGAAAGAGAAAGGACAGTTGTTGCTCGTGCAGGCGGCGAAGCTGCTGGCCGACGCGGGCGTCGACTTCGAGATCGTGCTCGCCGGTGACGGCCCGCTGCGCGGCGAGGTGGAATCGCTGGCCGCACGCCTGCAGTTGAGCGCGCGTGTGCGCATCACCGGTTGGCTCGACGCGAGTGGCATCGAGCAGCAGTTGCGCGACGCGCGCGCACTCGTCGTGCCGAGCCTGTCGGAAGGGCTGCCGGTGGTGATCATGGAGGCCATGGCTGCGAGCCGGCCGGTGGTTGCGCCATATTTGGCCGGAATTCCAGAATTGATTGAGGCGGGTCGCAACGGTTGGCTCTATCCGGCCGGCGATACTCGAGCCCTCGCGTCCGCCATGCAGGCCTGCCTGCTCACCGCCGACGACGAGCTGCTTCGCATGGCGGATGCAGCCCGCGCCGATGTCTGGCGCGCCCACGACGTCGATACCGAAGCCGGCAAGCTGGCCGAGCTGTTTCGACACTCCGCCCGATCGGCCCACCAAGCCACCGCCGCGATCACTGCCGAGTCATGACGAGCCCCGGACATCTGCGCATCGGCCTGTGGCTGGACGAGCCCCGTGTGTCGCAACAGGCCTATTCGTTGGTCGAATGGGCCCACGCGCAACCGACTGTCGACGTCATCGGTTTGCTGACCGCTCCACCGCAGCAGACCGTGCGGCCGGACGGTGTCGTATCCACAGCGCTGTTTCGAGCGCTCGGCATCGAGACCGCCGCCGTCGCGCGCGACTCTCTGGATCCGGCTGTGTTGCAAGGACTGAAGCTTGACCTCATCGTCTGCCCCGGCACCGAGCTTCCACCGGCGCCGCTCAGGTCATGCGCCCGACTCGGAACACTCGCGTTCGAGTGGGCCGACGCGCTGCACAGAAAAGGCCTCCCGATTGGATTCTGGGAGGTCTTCGAGCGGCAGGACACGACCGCTTTCGCGCTGCGGCGTTTCGACGCGCAGTCGACATCGAGCGAGCTGCTGTTGCGTGGACAGGTGCCGACGCGCCACTACTACTTGCTGAACCGGGCGGCGCTGTTCGACAAGGCGCATCACCATCTTCGGGTCGTGTTGTCGCGACTCGCGTCGACGGGGCGATGGCCGAACCCGCAAGCGTCGAGCCGGATCGATCGACCACCGCGCGGCTATCCATCCGCTGCGCAATCGCTCGCCTACCTGCGCCGCCACTTCGCGGCAATGATCCACAAGAAGCTCGCGAAGCTGCGCGGCCGCGACGCACATTGGCAGGTGTCGTTCGTGCGCAGCGATTGGCGCGACGCGGCCTTGCAGCAAGCCCGCCCGATCGACAACCCGCCCGGCCGCTACCTGGCCGATCCCTTCGTGATCCGCCGCACTGGGCGCGACTACTGCTTCGTCGAAGACTTCGATTGCGCAACGCAGCGTGGCGCGATCAGCGCCTACGAGTTGGGCGCCGAGCGCGCCGAACGCGTCGGCATCGCGATCGACGAGCCGTTTCACATGTCATTCCCGTTCCTGTTCGAGCACGGCGGCGCGCTGTTCATGTGCCCGGAAACGTCGGCGAACCGCGACATTCGCGTCTACCGCTGCGTCGATTTCCCGCTCGGTTGGAAGCTCGAAAAAATTCTGATGTCCGGCCTCAGCGCGGTCGACACGATGCTGTTCGAGCACGGCGCTCGCTGGTGGATGCTGACGACCATCGACCCGACGCAATCGGGAGAGATCTGCTCGGAGCTGCATGTCTTCTCGGCCGACTCGCCCTTCGCCGATCACTGGACCCCGCACGCGAAAAATCCCGTGCTGTTCGACGCGGCGTGCGGTCGCAACGGTGGGCTGCTGGTCGACGGCAACGACATTTTTCGCGTCTCGCAACGCCAGGGCTTCGACCGCTACGGCAAGGCCTCGCAGATCAATCAGATCACGGCACTCAACGACGAGGTCTACGACGAGCGCTGCATCGCGCGAATCGAGCCGACATTCAAGCCCGGGCTGCTCGGCACCCACCATCTGCACAGCCGCGACGGCATCACCGTTTTCGACTCGCTGGCTGAAGCTACAGTTCGCACGCACGCGACCGTCCGCCCATGAACCGCACGTATCTCCTCATCTCTCCCGGCCGCAACGAAGCGGCCTACATGCGCAACACGCTCGACAGCGTGATCGCGCAGTCGGTGCGACCGGCGAAGTGGGTCATCGTCGACGACGGATCGACCGACGAGTCGCCGGCGATCCTCGCCGAGTACGCGGCAAAGCACGATTGGATTCAGATCGTGACGCGCAAGGATCGCGGCATCCGCGCAGTGGGGCCGGGTGTCATCGAAGCGTTCTATGCCGGCTACGACAGCATCGACCCGAACGACTACGAGTACGTCTGCAAGCTCGACCTCGATCTGATCCTTCCTCCGCGCTATTTCGAGGAGCTGATGTCGCGCATGGAGGCCGACCCGCGCATCGCAACGTGCAGCGGCAAGTCCTACATCCATCTCGACGGCGAGTTCGTCAGCGAACGCCATGGTGACGAGACCTCGATCGGCGCGACCAAGTTCTATCGCCGCGCGTGCTTCCAGGCGCTCGGCGGATTCGTTCGTGAAGTGATGTGGGACGGCATTGACGTGCACAGCTGCCGCATGATGGGCTGGCAGGCCTGCAGCTGGGACGTTCCCGATCTGCGCTTCACCCATCTGCGCCCGCAGGGCACCAGCCACAAGGGATGGGTGACGGGGCGGATGCGTCACGGCTTCGGCCAGTACTACATGGGCACGAGCCCGGTCTACATGCTCGCCAACGCGGTGAACCGATTCAGCGAGAAGCCGTATGTGCTCGCCGGCCTCGCGATGCTGTGGGGTTATGTGTGGAGCGCGCTGCAACGCAAGCCGCGCTACGACAACCCCGAGTTCCGCCGCTTCCTGCGCCACTGGCAATGGCGTGCGTTGCTGGTGGGCAAGCAGCGCGCCGTCGACGAAGTGCTGGGCGAACGCGGCAGCGTCACGGCCGAGGCCA
>VBCQ01000270.1 GCA_005882155.1 Betaproteobacteria bacterium | reverse complement strand
TTGTGGGTCTTGTCCAGGCCGAAGGCCAGCGCCGCGGCGGTCGGTTCGTTGATGATGCGCTTCACGTCCAGTCCCGCGATGCGGCCGGCGTCTTTCGTCGCCTGGCGCTGAGAGTCGTTGAAGTACGCGGGAACGGTGATCACCGCTTCGGTGACCGGCTCGCCGAGATAGTCCTCGGCGGTTTTCTTCATCTTGCGCAGCACTTCGGCACTGACCTGCGGGGGCGCGAGCTTCTCGCCGTGCGCCTCGACCCACGCGTCGCCGTTGTCGGCGGCGCTGATCTTGTAAGGCATCAGGTCGATGTCCTTCTGCACTTCCTTTTCGGTGAACTTGCGGCCGATCAGGCGCTTCACCGCATACAGCGTATTTCTCGGGTTCGTGACCGCCTGGCGCTTGGCCGAAGCGCCGACCAGGATTTCGCCGTTTTCGAGGTAGGCGATGACCGACGGCGTCGTGCGCGCGCCTTCACTGTTCTCGATCACCTTGGTGGTGTTGCCTTCCATGATGGCGACACACGAGTTCGTCGTGCCGAGGTCGATGCCGATGATCTTTGCCATGTTGTGTTCTCCTGGGGAGCGGTAATGAGCTTGTCTTCGAATTGCGGATCGGTATGCTCTTTTTCAAGGGCGCAGAGTCACTTCGCCGCAGCCACCGTCACGAGCGCCGGGCGCAACACGCGATCGGCGATGAGGTAGCCCTTTTGCAGCACCGCCACCACGGTGTTGGCCTCTTGCTCTGCGGGCACGACGCTGATCGCCTGGTGCTGATGCGGATCGAACTTGGTGCCGGCAGCGGGGTTGATCTCCATCACCTTGTTGCGCTCGAGTGCCGAGGTGAGCTGGCGCAAGGTCGCGTGCACACCCTCGAGCAGCTGCTCGGGCGTGGCCGCCGGAATGGCGATCGCGGCCTCGAGGCTGTCTTTCACCGGCAGCAAGTTCTCGGCGAAGGTCTCGACGGCGAACTTGCGTGCCTTGGAGATTTCTTCCTCGGCGCGGCGGCGCGTGTTTTCCGATTCGGCCTTGGCTCGCAGGTAGGCGTCAGCCACCTCGGCGTGCTTGGCTTCGAGCTCGTTGAGTTTCTGTTGGGGGTCCGGCGCGGCACTCGATGCCTCGCCGGCCGCAGGCTGATCGCCGAGGCTGGGTTCCTGGGTTTTTTCGAAGTTGGCCATGTCGTTGCTCGTTTCCACAGCGGCCGATGTGCGGCCTGAGTCCCGGATTTCAAGAGGGGTTCTCGCGCCACGTCGCAGTGGCCGCGAAAGGCCTGACCGAAGGCGGGCAGGTTTGATGCCCGCGATCAGTGGCGCGGTTTGGGCTCGGCCGACGCGCTCCAGCGGTTCCAGTCAGCGAGCTTGCGCCGATCGCGCTTGGTCGGCCGGCCCTGCTCGATGCTGAGCGACGGCTCCGCGGCGATGCGGCGTTGCTGGGCCCGCTTCTCGCGCTCGGCGACGCTCTCCGGCGTCTCCTCGTAGAGTTTTTGCGCCACCGCGGCCGGGCCGCGCACATCGCTCAAGCCGAGCACGACGACGGTGCGTGTCACGCCGTCGTGGCGCAGCTCGACGCGATCGCCGACCCGAAGCGTGCGCGCCGGCTTGACACTCTGAGCGTTGACGCTGACCCGGCCTTTGACGATCTCAGCGCTGGCCAGGCTGCGCGTTTTGTAAAAACGTGCCGCCCACAGCCACTTGTCGAGCCTGACTTCATCCATTCGATGATGGTAGTTCGTCCGGCCAGCCTTGCAGGTGGCGCATCGTCAACTGCGCGAGCGCGGCAATCCATTCATGCTGGTCGTTGAGGCAGGGGATGTAGTGGAATGCCTTGCCGCCGGCTCTGAGAAACGCGGCGTGCGCCTCGACCGCGATTTCCTCCAGCGTTTCGAGACAGTCGGCGCTGAAGCCGGGGCACATCACGTCGACCCGCTTGACGCCCTGGCGCGCGAGATCGATCAATGTCGGCTCGGTGTAGGGCTGCAGCCATTTCGCTTTGCCGAAGCGGCTTTGGAAGCTGACGATGAGCTCGTCAGCGCGCAGACTGAGGCGCTCGGCCAGCAAGCGCGCCGTCGTCTGGCATTCGTCGTGGTACGGGTCACCAAGAGCGCGGGTGCGCTCGGGCACGCCGTGAAAGCTCAGTACGAGTTTGTCGGCGCGGCCATTGACCATCCAGTGATCGCGCACCCTCTTCACAAGCGCTGCGATGTAGCCCGCATCGTCGTGGTATCGATTGACGAAGCGCAGCTCGGGCACGGCGCGGGTTCGCTGTGCCCACAGTCCGACCGCGTCGACCACGCTCGCCGTCGTCGACGCGGCGTACTGCGGATACAAGGGGATCACCAGGATGCGCGTCGCGCCATCGCGCTTCATCAAATCGAGTGCCGACGCGATCGATGGATTGCCGTAGCGCATCGCATAGCGCACCGTGGCTCGCTGGCCGCGCTCGCCGAGGTAACCGGTCAAGAGCTTGCTCTGCTTCTTGGTCCATGTCTTCAGCGGTGAGCCTTCGGGAGTCCAGATGCTCGCGTACTTGGCGGCCGAGCGGCGCGGCCGCAGGCGCAGGATGATGCCGTGCAGAACCGGCCACCAAACGAGCCGCGGAATCTCGACCACCCGCGGGTCGCTGAGAAACTCGGCGAGATAGCGCCGCACCGCTTGCGGCGTCGGTGCGTCGGGCGTGCCGAGGTTGCACAGCAGCACGCCGGTGTGCGGCCGCTTTGCCAAGGGGTCGTGAACGAGATCCGGTTCTGGCGCGAAGCGCATGCAGGCGATAGCGAAGACGTGAGCGCGCGATTATCAGCGAGCCGCTCACGGCCCTTCGGCGCACAGGTGGTCGAGGTCGCTCATGATCTTTGCGATGTTGATCGGTTTGGCCCAGTAACCTGCGAAGCCGGCATCGGCGGCGCGTTGCATGTCGTCGGGCATCGCGTCGGCCGAGCACATGAAGGCCGGCACGTCGGTCAAGCCGGCCTCATCGCGCAGCGCTTGCAGCAGCTCGAAGCCGTTCATCCCCGGCAGGTGCGCGTCGAGGACGAGCACATCGGGTCGCCAACTGCGCACCTGGTCGAGCGCATCGGCACCGTCTTCGGCCAGGCGCAGCTCGATGCCGTTGCGCAAGCCGATCGCCTGCTCGAAAAGGATCGCGTTGATCCGGTTGTCTTCGACGTACAGCACGCGCAGCCCCGGTGCCGCGCTCGTTGGCGCGGTGGCGCTAGCGACCGCCTTAGAACCGACCGGCTCAGGCCCGACTGCCAGCGTCGCCTGGCGCACCAGCGGTAGGTCGACCAGCACGCGCGTGCCGACACCGGCGTGGCTGACGATCTGCAGCGAGCCGCCCATCGCGGTCGTCAGGCTGCGCGCAATGATGAGTCCGAGGCCGGTGCCTTCGATCGTCGAGGTCTCCTTGCCGAGTCGCTCGAAGGGCTGGAACAGTCGATCGAGCTGCGCGGGCGCGAGGCCCGATCCGCTGTCTTCGACGCTCAGGCGCGCGCGGCCGGTGGCGATGGCGCAGTCGACCGTCCAGCGCACCACGCCGGCAGGCCGGTTGTACTTGATCGCGTTCGAGCCGATGTTGAGCAGCACCTGGCGCAGCCGCCGCTCGTCGGC
>VBCQ01000269.1 GCA_005882155.1 Betaproteobacteria bacterium | reverse complement strand
CGCCGTGCTGTCGGTGCCGCTGCTGTTCGGCGGCGAGCTGGTGGGCGTGCTGAGCACCCATTCACGTGCCGCCGACACGCGTGCCTACAACTCAACCGATGCGCGATTGCTGTCGCTGTTCGCGGCGCAGGCGGCGAGCGCCGTGCGCAATGCGCGCCTGCTCGACGAGGCGCGGCAGCGGACCGAGCGCGCTGCGGCCGAGCGCCAGGCGCGCCAAGTCGCCGAGGCGGCGAGCCGCGCGAAAAGCAGCTTCCTTGCCAACATGAGCCACGAGATCCGCACGCCGATGAACGCGATCATCGGCCTCACGCATCTGCTGCAGGTCGAGGTCACGCAGCCGAATGCGAGGGCGAGACTCGGCAAGCTGGAGGCGGCGGCGCAGCACCTGCTCGCGATCATCAGCGACGTGCTCGACCTGTCGAAGATCGAAGCCGGCCAGCTGAAGCTCGAGGAGCGCGAGTTCTCGCTCGAGCGCGTGATCGACCATGCGCTGGACATGCTGCGCGAGCGCGCTGCCGCCAAGAGCCTGCCGGTCACGCGCGAGATCGCATCGGCATTGCCGGGCCGGCTGCGGGGCGATCCGTTGCGGCTCGAGCAAATCCTGCTCAACTTCGTCAGCAACGCGATCAAGTTCTCCGAGCACGGAACGATCGCCGTGCGCGCGAGCCTGGTCGAAGGCGACGGCGAATCGGTGCGCATCCGCATCGAGGTCGAGGACCAGGGCATCGGCCTCACCGCCGCGCAACAGCAGCGGCTCTTTGAATCGTTCGCACAAGCCGATGAATCGACCTCGCGCAAGTACGGTGGTACTGGGCTCGGGCTGGTCATCGCGCGGCGGCTGGCGCGGATGATGGACGGCGACGTCGGCGTCGTCAGCGCGCCCGGCATCGGCAGCAACTTCTGGGTCACCGCGCGGTTCGCCAGAAGTCTCGGCGACGATCCCGCGGCCGCGAGTGCGCTGCCGGCGCGCGCGGCGATCGCCAAGCGCTACGCTGGTGCGCGCGTGCTGCTCGCCGACGATGATCTCGTGAATCGCGAAGTCACGTCCGAAATGTTGCGCGTCGTCGAGCTGGCGGTCGACACCGTCGAAAACGGCCGCGAGGCGCTCGACCGCGTCGCCGCATGCGACGACTACGCGCTGGTGCTGCTCGACATGCAGATGCCGGTGATGGACGGTCTCGAAGCGGCACGCGCGATCCGCCGCCTGCCGGGCAAGCAAGCGCTGCCGATCGTCGCAATGACGGCCAACGTGTTCGCCGAGGATCGCGAGCAATGTCGCGCCGCCCGCATGAACGATCACGTCGGCAAGCCGATCGAGTTGGATCGGTTTTACGCCACGGTGTTGCATTGGCTGGCCTGGGGCCAGCCTTCGGCTGACACGACGTAACGCACCGCTCCCCCTGCCCCCCTCCGGGAGGGGGTTCCAGTTGGTTCGATGGCTCCCCCAAGTCCCCCTCCACGAGGGGGATTCCAGTTCGACGGACGACACACCTCGCGTGAAGTCGCGAGATGCATCGAGACTTCATTCGAACTTCATTCGCGCTTCACTCGCTGTCGCGACAGTGTGCGCATCCGGGCCTCTTCAGCAGGCGCGGAAGAACGACAACACTGGAAGGATTCGAATCATGTCTGAGCATTTGAGCGTCGTCGTGCAAGCCATCCGCAACGCCTTCGCCGCGCCGGCCGCGCGCAGCGTCATCGTCGCGTCGCTCGTCGTCGCGGGCGTGGTCGTCGTGGGCTACACGGTCGTGCACAACCCGCCGGTGCAAAGCGTCGAACGCGGCGAGATCGGTGTGCGCAGCAACCAACTCACCGGAACGGTGGACCAGTTCCGCGAAGGCAGTGTGTGGGTATTGCCGGGGCTGCACGAGATGCGCCGCTTGGTGCTGCGTGATCAGGTCTATCACCCCACGCAAAGCGCCAAGGCCAACGGCGAGGCGCCGTTCCAGTCGGTCGAAGGGCTGTCGGTCGGCGTCGATCTGTCGGTGCGCTACGCGCTCGACCCCGCCAAGATCGCCGCGGTGGCGAGGAACCTGCCGGACAACCTGAACACCGATATCGTCGAGCCGGCGGTGCGAGGCGTCATCTACAAGATCTTCGCGCGCTACACCGTGCGTGAAATTTTCTCCAGCAAGCGCGCTGAAATCCAGCAGGCGATCGAGACCGAGCTGAAAGCCAAGCTCGGCGCCGACGGCATCGTGTTGCGCTCGGTGCAGATGGGCAAGGTCGACCTGCCCGCCGACTACCGTGCCGGCATGGAAAAACTGCTCGCCGAAGAGCTCGAAACCGAAAAGATGCGCTACACACTCGAGCTCAAAGCCAAACAGGTGAAGGAAACCGAGCTCGTCGCCGAAGCGGAAAAAGTGCGGCGCGAGAAGGCCGCCGAAGCGGCCGGCAACGAGCAGATCATCGCCGCGCGGGCGCAGTCCGAGGCGATGAAGCATGTGCTGCCGTTCAAGCAAAAGCAGATCGAGCAGCGCCAGCTCGAGGCCGAGGCCGAAAAGCGCTCGCGCATCAAGACCGCAGAGGGCAGCGCGCAGGCGCGGCGCATCGAAGCCGCAGGCGAAGCCGACTCGCGCCGCAAGCTCGCCGATGCGGAGTCGTATCGGCTCGATCGACTCGGCAAGATCGCGAGCGAGCAGATGGCGCGCGACGGCGAGCTGGTCAGCAAGCATCCGCTGCTGATCCAGAAGACGATGGCCGACAAGCTCTCGGACAAGATCACCGTGATCGTCGCGCCGATGCCCGCCGATGGCAGCTTCATCGGCTCGGCCTTGCTCGGCGGGACGAAGCAAGCGAAGGCGGGCGAGTGATGCGGCGCTGCGCAGCACTGTTCGCGGCGCTCATCGTCGCCGCCGTTAGCCTCGGCGCGCGAGCCGACGACGGTGTGCCCAACGTCATCGCGATCGTCGTGCAGGATCAGGCCGCGCTGCGCGCTGCGCCGCGCGACGCGGCACAGCAGCAGGCCCAGCTGTGGCAAGGCGACGCGCTCGAAATTCGCGGCGAGCGACTGGACTACGTGCAGGTCTACGACCATCGGCGCGAGCGCGCCGGCTTCGTTCTCGCTTCGCAGGTTCGGCGCGTCTCGCTCGCTCCGTCGGACGCACCCGAGCTGCTGGCGGTGCTGCGCTTTCTGCGCGACCAGCCGGGCGCCGAGGCTCTCGGCATCGCCTACGCCGCCGCGTATCTGCGCGCCGCACCGGCCGCGGCGATCAACGCCGAGCCGTTCGATGCACTCGGTCAGATGGCCGATCGATTGGCGAGCCGCGCGTCGATGCGCCAAGGCAAGTCCAACGATGCCGCACTCGCCGCACACCTCGAAGTCGTCGCGGCCTACGGCGTTCGTTTGACGAGCTTCGAGCGCGCTGGCCGGATGCAGCTGTGCTACGACGGCGACGCGTTCGCTCGCGTGCTTGCGACGCCCGCGGCATCGGCCGAGCAGCGCGCCCACGCGGCGCTCGCGTTGACGAAGCACGAGTGCGTCGACCCGGCGATGCCGGCGCTCGATCGGCGGCGCGTCGACGAGGCGCGCGCCGATCTGCTCGATCGTGTCGTCGTCGTTGCGCTGCCGCCGACGCTGAAGAAC
>VBCQ01000040.1 GCA_005882155.1 Betaproteobacteria bacterium | reverse complement strand
AAGACCGTCGTGAAGGTCGACCGCGGGCCATTCATTCAGGCGGTGCAGAAGTCGGTGACTTCGCCCGACGCGCCGTGGTCGGCCGACCTGTACCACCGCGTGCAAGCGCTCAAGTGAATCCAAGACCAGCACAGGAGCACAACATGAAGAAGACAAGCACTGTGATGCTCGCTGCCGCCTGCGCGCTGCTCGGCGCATGCGTGGCACCCACCAGCGCGACCGCGCCGGTCGCCAAGTACGGCTGGCTGGCGGTCTCGGCCAACGACAACAAGGCCGTACTGGTCAACGGCAATCTCACCGTGCTGCCGAACCCCGCGCCCGACACGGTGGCGGTGATCGACATGCGCGGCGCTGCACCGCGCCTGATCGCCGAGATCGAGGCACCGGCCACCGTCGTCGGGCCACCGCTGTCGGTCGCGGTGGCCGCCGATGAATCGATCGCGCTGGTCACCGCCGGCAAGCGCGCGCTCAACGAGTCGCTGCTGTCCGACAGCGTGCTCAGCGTCATCGATCTGCAGGCGACCCCGCCGCGCGTCGTGCAGACGGCCTACGTCGGTGCCGGCGCGGCGGGCGTGTCGATCAACAAGCAGGGCACGCTCGCGCTCGTCGCCAATCGCGATGAAGGCACGGTGTCGGTGTTGCGCGTCAAGGGCAAGTCGGTCGAGCCGCTGGCCAAGCTCGCACTCGGCAACGACAAGTCTGGCCCGAGTCATGTGGCGATCACGTCCGATGGCGCGACCGCGTTCGTCACTCGCGACGGCGACAACCGCATCTCGGTGTTCGCGATCAAGGGCGAGGAAGTGACCTACACCAAGCGCGACCTGTACGCCGGCACCAAGCCCTACGCGCTCGACATCTGCAACCCGGGCGACATCGGCGTCGTCGGCAATGTCGGCAACGGCACCGGCGATGAAGACACGATCAGCGTCATCGACGTGAAAGCCAATCCGCCGCGAATCATCGACACGATCAGCGTCGGCCAATCGACCGAGGGCATCGCATGCTCGCCCGACGGCCGCTATGTCGCCGTCACCGCGATGAGCGGCAGCAACAAGGCGAGCACGTCGCCGTTCTATCGCGCGAAGGGCCGCGTCGTCGTTTTCCGCATCGATGGCAAGCGCCTCGTCAAGCACGGCGAAGCCGATGTCGGCAACTGGTCGCAAGGCGCGGCGTTCTCCCCAGACGGCCGCACGCTGCTCGTGCAGAACATGGTGCAGAAAGACATTCAGGTGTTCGCGGTCGACGAGCGCGGTGTGCGCGACACGGGGCAGCGAATTCCGTTGAAGGCAGGCGGTGCGGGCCTGCGCACTGCGGTGCAGTAGAGGTCACGCGCTCATGGCGACATCGGGTAGCGACATGCTGGTCTGCTTCGGCGAATGCATGATCGAGCTGCGCGGCGCCGGGCCGCAGCTGCTGCGTCAAGGCTTCGCGGGCGACACCTTCAACACGGCGGTCTATCTGTCGCGGCTGCGCCCGCCCGGCGCGACCGTGCACTACGCGATGGGGATCGGCACCGACCCGTTCGTCGCGACGATGCGCCAGGCCTGGCGCGACGAGGGCGTGATCGACGACCTGGTGCGCGAGGTGCCCGGCCGCAGCACCGGGCTGTACACGATCCATGTCGACGAGCACGGCGAGCGACGCTTCAACTACTGGCGCGACACGAGTGCGGCGCGCGGGTATTTCGATGCGCCGAGCACCCCGCTGGAAGAGCGCGCGAACGACATTGCGCTGCTGTACCTGAGCGGCATCAGCGTCGCGATCCTGCCGAGCGCCGGGCGCGATCGGCTGTTCGCGCTGATGACGCGGCTGCGCGCGCGCGGCGCGCGCGTCGCGTGGGACAACAACTATCGGCCGACGCTGTGGGCGAGCGTGACCGAGGCGCGCGAGACGATGGCGCGCTTCGGCGCCGCGAGCGACATCGCACTGCTGACGCTCGACGATGAGATCGCGCTACATGGCGGCCGAGATGCCGAGGCGGTGATGGCCGACGCGCTCGACCTGCCGTGCAGCGAAGTCGTCGTCAAGCGCGGCGCGCGCTCCACCGTGGTCCGGCAGCACGGCGAAGCGCCGGTCGAAGTGCCGGTGCTGCCGGTCGCTCGCCCGATCGACACCACGGCGGCAGGCGACGGATTCGCCGGCGCTTATCTCGCCGCTCGCTTGCGCGGGCGTTCACCGGCAGAAGCGGCGGCGGCGGGCAATCGAATGGCGGCCATCGTCATCCAGCACTCGGGCGCGATCATTGCGCGCGAGGCGATGCCGAAGGAACTCTGATTCATTCTTCGATCATCTCGCGCAGCGTCATCTCGTCGAAGCGCGCGCGCCGCCAGAAGATCGCCGATGCCGGTGTCGGGTCGATCAGCAGCAGCGACAGCATCGGCCGCGCCTTGGTGCTGGCGGGATCGCACAACAGCACGTGGCGCGCACTGCCCGACTCGTCGAGGCGGCCGACCCAGTCGATGGCCACGAGCGCATCGAGAATCGGCTCGACCTGCAGCGGGTCGGTGCGCAGCTGTTGCGACACGTCCTCGACGCTCAAGCCATGGCCGGCCCGCGTGCGCGCGTTGGCCAGCGCGCGCAGGATCGCGATCGCGAGCTGGAAGCGCGATCCCGGCACGTCGGGCCGCCGCACGACGCGCATCTGCAGGCTGGGCGCATAGGCGGCGATCACCGCGCCGAGCAGCACGATGACCCAGCCGAAGTAAATCCAGACGAGAAAAATCGGCACCGTCGCGAACGCGCCGTAGACGACCGCGTAGGTCGGCACCTGGCGCAGATACCAGCCGAGCACGCGCTTCGCGACTTCGAAGCCGACCGCGACGAACAGTCCGCCAGCCAGCGCATGGCGCCAGCGCACATGCGTGTTCGGAACGTAGTGGAAGAGACCGGCCATGCCGGTGGCGAGCAGCGCGAACTCGAGCGTGTCGAGCAGGAACGAGACGCCGCCGGGCATCGAGCCGACGAGTCCTTGCGACGCCGAGATCGCATACGAGGTGATGCTCAGGCTCAAGCCGAGCAGCAGCGGCCCGAGCGTGACCGCGGCCCAGTAGACGAGCACGCGCTGCGCGATCGGCCGCGGCGTGCGAACGCGCCAGATCGCGTTGAGCGTGCGGTCGATGGT
>VBCQ01000268.1 GCA_005882155.1 Betaproteobacteria bacterium | reverse complement strand
GTCTCGCCGGCCAACGTCGCGGAGATGCTGGAGTTCGGTTTGTACGGTTGGGCGCTGTCGCGCTACAGCGGCGCGTGGGTCGGACTGACCGCGCTGTCCGAAGTCGTCGAAAGCGCAGGGACAGTCGACCTCGACATGGTGCTGCAGCGCGCCGATGGATGGGTCGACGCTGCCGCAGTGCAAGCGCGAACGGGCCATGCGCCGCCGGCCGACGGCCTGCACATCCGCTGGCCCGACTTCCCGTCGCTGCGGATCGAATCGCGGATGGCCGACAAGCTCGCTGCGGTGGCCGCGTTCAGCAGCATCAACAGCATCGATCGGCATGTCATTGCGAGCCCGCACGCGCGCCTCGGGATCGTGACTTGCGGCAAGGCGCATCTCGACCTGATGGAGGTGCTGCGGCGCCTCGAGATCACGCCCGACATGCTCGCCGAAGTGGGCGTGCGGCTCTACAAGGTCGGCCTCTCGTATCCGATCGAGACGACGCGGATCGGCGAATTCGCGCGCGGCCTGCAGGAGATCCTCGTCATCGAGGAGAAGGCGGCCATCGTCGAGACGCAGTTGCGCGATCTGTTCTACAACGCGCCCGCCGGATCGCGACCGATCATCGTCGGCAAGCGCGATCGTGAAGGGCAAGCGCTGGTGTCGGCGGTCGGCGAGCTGCGGCCGTCGCGATTGATCGAGATCGTCGCGCACTGGCTCGCCGAGCACTTCCCGAGCAACGAGGTGCTCGGCGACCACCTGCAGCATGTGCGCGACTTTCTGCCGCCGCCGCTGTTGTCGAACGCATCGGACAGCGTCAAGCGCGTGCCCTACTTCTGCGCCGGCTGCCCGCACAACACGTCGACGAAGGTGCCCGAAGGATCGACCGCGCGCGCCGGCATCGGGTGCCACTTCATGGCCAACTGGATGGAGCGCAGCACCGCGGGGCTGATCCAGATGGGCGGCGAAGGCGTCGACTGGGTGTCGCATTCGATGTTCACGAAAACGCCGCATGTGTTCCAGAACCTCGGCGACGGCACGTACTTCCATTCGGGCTACCTGGCGATTCGCCAAGCCGTCGCGGCGAACACGCGCATCACCTACAAGATCCTCTTCAACGACGCGGTTGCGATGACCGGCGGGCAACCGGTCGACGGCCCGATCAGCGTCGAGGCCATCGCTCAGCAGGTCGCGTCCGAAGGGGTGAAGCAGGTCGTCGTCGTCAGCGACGACATCGCGAAGTACGCGAGCGTGAGAGACCGCTACCCCGCCGGCACCGAGTTCCATCACCGCGACGAGCTCGACGCCGTGCAGCGGCGGCTGCGCGAGATCGACGGCGTGACGGTGCTGATCTACGAGCAGACCTGTGCGGCCGAGCTGCGGCGCCGGCGCAAGAAGGGCGAGCTCGCCGATCCGCCGAAGCGGCTGTTCATCAACGAGGCGGTCTGCGAAGGCTGCGGCGACTGCACGGTGCAGAGCAACTGCGTCGCGGTGCTGCCGCACGAGACGCCGCTCGGCCGCAAGCGCCGCATCGACCAGACCGCCTGCAACAAGGACTACTCGTGCGCGAAGGGCTTTTGCCCGAGCTTCGTCGGCGTCAGCGGCGGCAGCCTGCGCAAGAAGATCGGTGCGCTGTCGGCGTCGAAGGACGCGCTGTTCGCCCGCGTCTCCGCCCTGCACTCACCCGACGAGCATCGCTGGGACGGCCCGTGGGACCTGCTCGTCACCGGCGTCGGCGGCACCGGCGTCGTCACCGTCGGCGCGTTGATCGCGATGGCCGCGCATCTGGAAGGCAAGTCCGCGAGCGTGCTCGACTTCATGGGCTTCGCGCAAAAAGGCGGCTCGGTGCTGAGCTTCGTTCGCCTCGCTGACGTGCCGTCGCGCTTGAACCAGGTTCGCATCGACACGCAGCAGGCCGATGCGATCCTCGCCTGCGATCTGGTGGTCGGCGCGTCACCTGAGGCGTTGCAGACGATTCGTTATGGACGCACCCGCATCCTCGCCAACGTGCACCGCATTCCGGTGGCCGAATCGCTGCGCAACCCGGACGCCGAGCTGATGCCCGAAGCGCTGCTCGAGAAGATGCGCTTCGTCGCCGGCGACGAGCAGGTCCGCACCTTCGACGCACAGGCCCTCGCGGAAGATTTTCTCGGCGACACCGTCACCGCCAACGTGCTCGCAATGGGCTACGCATGGCAATGCGGTCTCGTGCCGCTCGGCCTCGACGCGATGCACGCCGCGATCCGCTTGAACGACGTTGCGGTCGACAACAACTTGCTTGCGTTCGCGCTCGGGCGCCTCGCAGCGGCCGACCCCGCGGCGTTGGAGCGCTTGCGCGACAGCGCTGCCGAGGAGCCGATGGACGAGTCGCTCGACGCCTTCGTCGCACGCGCCGTAGCCCATCTCACCGGCTATCAGAACGCGGCCTGGGCAGCACGCTTCGCGTCGCGGGTGCGCCGGGTGCGCGAGCGCGAGCAAGCCTTGCCGGGCCGCGATGCGTCACTGCCGTTGACGTTCGCCGTGGCGCGCAGCCTGCTGAAGCTGATGAGCTACAAGGACGAATACGAGGTCGCGCGGCTCTACACCGACGGGCACTTCTTGAAGCAGTTGAGCGATCAATTCGAAGGTGACGTTCGACTCGAGTACCACATGGCGCCGCCCTTCCTCGCGCGTCCGAAAGACGGAAGCCCGCCACGCAAGATGCGCTTCGGTCCGTGGCTGCTGAGCGCGATGCGCGTTCTTGCGAAGGGCAAGGCGTTGCGCGGCAGCGCGTTCGATGTCTTCGGCCATACCGCCGAGCGGCGTATCGAGCGCGAGTTGATCGCGCAGTTCGACAGCCGCGTCGATGAGCTGCTCGCTGGACTCAGCGCCGACAAGCATTCGATCGCGGTACAGATCGCGACGCTGCCGCAAAGCGTCCGCGGCTTCGGCCACGTGAAGATGGCCAACCTCGTGCTCGCGCGGGCTCGCGAGGCCGAGTTGTTGCATCGATTCGATCCGGATCGATATCCAAGGCCGGTGACGGCGGCGCAGGCCGGGCAGTTGCGAGGGATTGCGGTGGTGAGTGGGTAGGACTACTCCCGTTCGCCCTGAGCCTGTCGAAGGGCAGCACGGTCCGCGAGCGGGGCTTCGACAAGCTCAGCCCGAACGGGAGGATTTCGATCGCCGCGTGCCGAATCAAGCCACAAACCGACACTGCGACGCCGGCGTTCGCGTGTCCATGTTCCGTCCCCGGTTCATGTGATCGTCGATCTCCGCCGCGCAGCCCAGCATTCGCGGATACAAGAAGATCGTGAACGCCGCGGTCTCCAGCTCGTGCTCGGCGAACTCGCCGCGGCGCAGCGGTTGCCACAGCATCTTCAACAGCAGCGCCGCAATCACCGCGTCGACGTTGACGCAATACACCGTGCGCGACACGCCGGCGTCGAACAGCGCTTGCACGAGCGCCCGGTAGTAGGCGTGGAACGCGTTGTACTCGCCGCGCTGCGCCAGCAGTTGCGCGATGAACACTTCGCGCGGGTCGTGGTTCACCGGCTTGTCCTTGAACACGGGGTGATTCACGCCAGGCAACTTGGCGATGTCGAGGCTGCCGATGTTCTTGCGCTCGGCCTTGTAGCGCGCGTACTGCTCGACCGTGCGCATCGCAAGTGAGCGCAGGTCGATGCCGTGCTGCGGGTCGGCGGGGTCGACGAGATTGCTGGCGCGGAACTGCTCCTTCAGGAACGCGATCCCCTCGTAGCCGTTGCCGCCATGCGTATAGCCGGTGTGCGTGAGGAATCCGATCAGCGCCTTGTTGAGCTGCACCCGCTCGGGCGCCTCCGGGCCGTCGGCCGACACCGCGCCCTTCGCGCCTTGCGCCGAGATCGCGCCTGGCCCGTTGGTGAGCAGCAGACCGACCAGCGTCTGGAACGCGAACAGGTCGTCCTCGCGCGGCGGCAGGCCGAGCAGCGCCGCGAAGCCGATCTCGGCGAGGCTGCACTGCCCCATCAGTTCCGCACCGCCGAAGCCGCAGAAGTTGTCCGACTCGTGGCGCGACGCATCGGCCGACGCGCCGATCAGCGTGCCGAACAGCGTCATCCACCACGGCAGGTTTTCTGCCGTGAGGCGCGAGATTCGCTTGGCGCTCAACGGTCCCCACGCGAGCGTCGTCGTGATCGCGGCGAGCACCGCATCGGCCGTCGGCGGGCCGGGCAGGCTCGTCAGCCAGCGAACGAACACGGAGCGCGCGCCGCGCGACTGCAGCCCGGCAAGCAAGGCCTGCGCCCGCGAATCGGGCACGGCGCCGACGAGCGACTCGCAGCCCGCGATGTCGACGCGGCCGACATCGAAGCCGTCATCGAACGCACTCTTCAGCTTGGCGGCTGCAAAGCGATCGATCATCAGCTTGACGGCGTCGCGCGCGGCCTGCTG
>VBCQ01000016.1 GCA_005882155.1 Betaproteobacteria bacterium | reverse complement strand
GGCGATGGCGCAGTCGACCGTCCAGCGCACCACGCCGGCGGGCCGGTTGTACTTGACTGCGTTCGAGCCGATGTTGAGCAACACCTGGCGCAGCCGCCGCTCGTCGGCGCCAACGACGATTCCTGGCGGCACGTGGTTGTCGAAGGCAATGGCGCGCAGCTGCGCGTCGGACGACAGCAGATCCAGAACCCGCACGACGATGCGGTCGAGCGGCACGTCGGCCAATTCGAGCGCGACATGGCCTTCCTCGACGCATTGCAGGTCGAGCACGTCGTTGATCAGCGCCAGCAGGTGCTCGCCGGCGCGCAGCACATGGTTCGCGTAGTCGCGAACTTCGCGCGTATTGGGCTCTATCGAGCGGCTCAGCAGCAGCTGCGAGAAGCCGATCACCGCGTTCAGCGGCGTGCGCATCTCGTGGCTCATGCGCGAGAGGAATTCGCTCTTGGCGCGGCTCGCGAGCTCGGCAGCTTGCTTGTCGCGCAGTGCCATCTCGGCATTGCGCTGCGTGGTCACGTCGATCAAGGTTCCGACCATGCGCAGCGCACTGCCGGTCTTCGAGCGCCGCACCACCTTGCCGCTGTTGAGCACCCACACGTCGTGACCGTTCTTGTGGCGCATGCGGTGCTCGGCCACGTACAGCGGCGTCGCGCCGCGCATGTGGGCAAACAGCTTGGCTTTCGCCATCGGCAGGTCGTCGGGGTGAATACGCTTCAGCCACTCGTTCAGGCCGTTGCCGACCTCGTGGCTGTCGTGCCCGACGATCGCCTTCCAGGCATCGCTGAAGTACAGGCTCTTCTTGCGTGCATCCCAGTCCCACACGCCCTGGCCGCCGGTCTCGAGCGCGAGCTTCCAACGCTCTTCCAGCGACGCGAGCGACTGTTTGACTTGCAGCTCGGTGGTGACATCGCGGCTCGCACCGCGAAAGCCCATGAAACGGCCCGCGGTGTCGAACACCGGCTGGCCGTTGCTCGACACGGTCATGGTGCCGCGCGATACCGGGCAGTCGGTCAGCAGCTCGCGAAACGCCTCGCGGCGTGCGAACGCATCGATACCGCGCGTCCACTCGGTCGGCCGCAGCGGTGCCAGCATCTCGTAGGGACGCAACCATGGCTCGCCGACCAGATGCCGCGGACTCTGGCCTTCGCGCAGCGCGAGGTTGTCCGACAGCCAGGTCAATCGACCTTCGGCGTCGGCCTCCCACAGCCAATCGTTGGCGGCTCGGCTGGCGGTGCGCACTCGCGCTTCCTGCACCCGCGAGCGGCGCTCGCGCAGCCGCGCCTGCAGCAGTGCGCTGGCCAGCGATGCCAAGTCGACAAGGTCGCGCAGCGTGCCTTCGTCGGGACTGCGCGGATGGTCATCGAGACAGCACACGGTACCGAGGCGGTGGCCGTCGACGGCGACGGGTGCGGCGGCGTAGAAGCGAATCCGCGGGCTTCCGGTGACGAGCGGGTTGCGGACGAAATCAGCGTGCGCGAGTGCATCGTTGATGACCGTCACGCCGGGCGACAGGATCGCGCGAGCGCAAAACGCGGAGTCGCGCGGCGTCTCGCTCCAGTCGAGTCCGACCACCGCCTTGAACCATTGCCGGTCGGTGTCGACCAGGCTCAGCGCGCCGATCGCGCAGCCGGTCTGCTGGCTCGCCAATCTGGCGATGGCGTCGAACGCGGGCTCGCGCTCGGTGTCGAGGATCCGCAACTCGTGAAGCAGCCGCACGCGCTCGGCTTCGTCGTCGGGAAGAGGGAGTGGTCTCATGCGGTCCGCGGGCAACCGCGCAACTGTAAGGGACAACGACCGACAGGCCTCGCATCGAAGCCGCAGCGAATCGCGCGCGATTGCGCAATTCGGCATGAACTCTGACGAACGCTGAAAGGCTCAGGCGTCAGGCGGCGGCTGCGGCTGGGTGTCGGCGAACTTCATCACTTCGAAGCGCACGCTCGGCGCGGTCACATCGATGGGCGGTGAGCCCAAGCCGATGACGCCGCTGCCATGCAGCGTGCAGGTGCCGCGGCGAAGGCTGACGACTTCGGAGTCGCCGGCGAAGCGAACATAGGTGCCGTTGTAGCTCAGGTCGGTGAGCTGGAAGGTGCCGCCGTTCCAGTCGACGCGGGCATGCGATCGCGACACGCGCGAGTCGTCGATGCAGTAGGTGGCCTGCGGGCTGCGACCCAGAACCACCGGCTCGAGCCAGACCAGGCGAATGCCCTCCGGCTCGGGCGCACGAAGCAGATCGCCGTACGCGGTCGCTGCGGTGTCGCCGAAGCGATGTGTCTCGAGCAGATGCACATACACCGGCTCGACGCGGCCGCGCAATTGCAGCCGATCGAGGCTGCGAAACCGCGATCGATCGAGGTTGTCGAGACCGTCGAGCACCGTCACGGTGGCGAGCGTCTCGTTGTCGCCGGCGTGGTCGAGCAAGCGTGCCGCGACGTTGACGGCATCGCCGAAATAGTCGCCCGCCATCTCGATGACTTCGCCTTGTGCCAGCCCGACCTGGAGTTTCAGAGCCGGGCGTGACTGGCTGCCGCCTTCGGAGTCGCGCGAGCGCGCGCTGATGCGCTCGAGCGAGTCGTGCATTTCGTCGGACGCGCGCACTGCGTCGGACGGCTGCGAAAAGATCGCCATCAGACCGTCGCCGAGCGTCTTGACGACGCTGCCGCCGCAGCTCTCGATCACCCTTGCGAGCAGCGCCACGCTCTGCGTAACGACTGCTGTAGCTTCGGCATTGCCAAGCGTTTCGTACAGCGCGGTGCTGCCACGCAGGTCGGCAAACAGAACGGTGCGGTCGATGATCTGCGTCATGGGAGCGAGTTTATCGCCCCGTGAAATCGGTCACAAATTATCCAAGTACCCGGCCAATCAAAGATTGTCCAGGTACGTTCTCAACTTGTGGCTTCGCCGCAAGTTGCGTTGCCGCTTCGCGGCAGCTCGCTCACGCGAGCGACGCACCCGGCCAACCTTACAGGTTGTCCAGATACGTGCGCAACTTGTCCGAGCGGCTCGGGTGCTTGAGCTTGCGGATCGCCTTGGCCTCGATCTGACGAATCCGCTCGCGTGTCACGTCGAACTGCTTGCCGACTTCTTCGAGCGTGTGGTCGGTGCTCATCTCGATGCCGAAGCGCATGCGCAGGACCTTGGCTTCGCGTGGGGTCAGCGAATCGAGGATGTCCTTCACGACGTCGCGCAGACCGGCTTGCATCGCCGCTTCGATCGGCGCGGTGTTGTTGGTGTCTTCGATGAAGTCGCCCAGATGCGAATCGTCGTCGTCGCCGATGGGGGTCTCCATCGAGATCGGCTCCTTCGCGATCTTCATGATCTTGCGGATCTTGTCCTCAGGAATTTCCATCTTCTCGGCCAGCGTCGGCGCATCCGGCTCGAAGCCGAATTCCTGCAGATGCTGACGCGAGATGCGGTTCATCTTGTTGATCGTCTCGATCATGTGCACCGGGATCCGGATGGTGCGCGCCTGGTCGGCGATCGAGCGTGTGATGGCCTGGCGGATCCACCACGTCGCGTAGGTCGAGAACTTGTAGCCGCGACGGTATTCGAATTTGTCGACCGCCTTCATCAGGCCGATGTTGCCTTCTTGAATGAGGTCGAGAAACTGCAGGCCGCGGTTGGTGTACTTCTTCGCGATCGAGATTACGAGACGCAGGTTGGCCTCGATCATTTCCTTCTTCGCGTCGCGCGAGGCCTTCTCGCCCTCGTTCATGCGCTTGTTGATCTTCTTCAGGTCTTCGAGCGGCACGACCGCGCGCGCTTGCTGGTCGATCAGCTTCTTCTGCAGCTCTTGCACCGGCGGCAGGTTGCGCGCCAACACGACGCTGTAGGCCTTGCCCAGCGCCACTTCCTTCTCAGCCCACTTCAGGCTCAGGATGTTCGGCGGGAAATGCTTGATGAAGTAGTCCTGCGGCATGCCGCACTTGTCGACGAGGATCTTGCGCAGCTCGCGCTCATAGCGGCGCACGTCGTCGACCTGCGAGCGCAGGATCGCGCACAGTTTCTCGATCGTCTTGACCGTGAATCGGACCGTCATCAGCTCGGCGCTGATCGCGTGCTGCGCCTTGTTGTACGAGGGCGACTGGTAACCGTCGCGCTCGAACGCCTTGCGCATCTTGTCGAAGTTGATGCGCAGGTTGTCGAACTTGGTCAGCGCCGCGGTCTTCAGCTCTTCGAGCTTCTTGGTCAGCGCCTTGCTGCCGCCTTGGCCGTCGTCGTCGTCCTCCTCATCGAAGAAGTCGACGTCTTCCTCGGCCACATAGTCGTCGGCCTCGCCCTCGGAGACGAAGCCGTCGACGACCTCAGAGATCGTCATCTGGCTGGCCGCGATTCGCTCCGCATACGACAGGATCTCGGCGATCGTCGTCGGCGAGGCGCTGATCGCCAGCATCATTGCCTGCAAGCCGCCTTCGATTCGCTTGGCGATCTCGATTTCGCCTTCGCGCGTCAGCAACTCCACCGTGCCCATCTCGCGCATGTACATGCGAACCGGATCGGACGTGCGGCCGAACTCGGAGTCGACGGTGGACAGCGCCGCTTCGGCAGCTTCCTCGGCCTCCTCTTCGGTCGCGGTGGTGGTTCCGCCGCCGGCGATCAACAGCGTGGCCGCGTCGGGCGCCTGCTCGTAAACCGCGATGCCCATATCGTTGAGCATCGAGACGATGGCCTCGAGGATTTCGTTATCGACGAGCTTCTCGGGCAGGTGATCGTTGATTTCCTGATGCGTCAGGAAACCGCGCGTCTTGCCCATCTTGATGAGCGTCTTCAGCTCCTGGCGGCGCTTGGCGACTTCTTCTTCGGTGAGTGCCGTTTCATCGAGGCCGAACTCGCGCATCAGCGCGCGCTCCTTGGCGCGCGAGACCTTCATGCGCAGCGGCTTGGCCTTCGCGGCCTTGGCTTCGCCTTCGATCTCGGGCTCGCCTTCGAGGTCGGACTCGAGGTCCGACAAGTCGACGTCGCTGTCTTCCGGCTTCTTGGCCTTGTCGGCCTGTTCGTCGACCTTCGGCTTGCGACCGCGCTTGCCCTTCGCGTCTTCGACGACCTTCAGCGCGGCCTTCGCAGCGGGCTTGGCGAGCGGTTTCTTCTTGTCGTCGGTATCGCTCTTGGCGGCCTTGGCGGACAAGGCTTTGTTGGCAGGCTTGGCTGCCGTGACGGGAGCGCTCTTCTTCGCGGTCATGCAATTCCTAAGGGTGATGATGGGCTTCACGGCCCGACGCTGCGGCACTACGTGACGACCCTCGGCTGGGCATGTGGGATCGCCGGGTGAAGTCTGCAAGGTCAAGGCTGACGCCGGCTCGCTGCTTACTGACCAATCGGATCGATCGGACCAGCAAGCGCAACGGCCGGCTTCGGGCGGGCAAGCTCACGTGAATCTGTTCGATGCAGCCCTTGCGGGTAGGGGTGGCCTTGAGGTGGGGACCCTGGGTCAGAGGGTGGCCGGGGCCCGGAGGTTCTGCAGTCACTCTTGCCGCGCGTAACAACCCTCAATTATCGGTTAGTTTTTCCGGGTCGTCAAAGCGGGGATGACGATTTTGCAAGCTGGGCCTTCAGTCTGGCGCGTGCGTCGCTGAGTTGCCTGCCGCGCTGCTGCGCGTCGGGCGACAGCGCGCCCGAATCGAACAGCAGTTTCAATTCATCTTCGACCGCCTGCAGTCGCAGCCGCATCAGCACGAGCTCCAGTTCCCGAGCCGGATCGGACGCCGGATCGGGGTCGTGGAACTCGGCGATGCGCGAGATCACTGCGCCACCGGCGTCGCGCTCGGCCTGGGCGCGCAGCTCGCCGAGCAAGGCCGCTGGCGCGAGCGGTCCGTGCTCCGACACGCTTCGTTCCAGGCAGCCGAAAAACAAGTCGTAGGGCGCCGCCTGGCCGGCCAGGATGTCGTGCGACTCGCCGTCGAGCGTGCTCCACAGGTCACTGCGCTGGATCAGCAACCACAGCGCGCGATCGAGCAGGTTGGCCGTGCCGCGGCTGACGCGGCCCGCAGCGCGCTGCGCTACACGGCGAGGCGCCGCGTCGCGCGCGGGGCGCGGCGGCGCAGCGCTGTCCCACAGCGAATGCAGATCGGCGACATCGAGACCCCCCAGGGTGGCCAGTTGGGCGATCACCTGGCGCTTCAGCGCGCCGTCGGGCAGAGCACTCCACAGTGGCTTCGCATTGGCGAGCATGCGGGCGCGACCTTCTGCCGCCGTGAGGTCACACCCCTCGCTCGCCGCGTCCGCAAGCTGACGCGACAAGGGCACCGATTGCGCGATGCAGCCCTCGAACGCCTCGGCTCCGCGCTCGCGGATGTAGGAGTCGGGGTCATGCTCGGTCGGCAGAAAGAGGAAGCGCACGGTGCGGGTGTCGGTCGCGTGGGGCAACGATGCTTCGAGCGCACGACCGGCCGCGCGCCGGCCTGCAGCGTCGCCGTCGAAGCTGAACACCACAGAGTCGGTGAATCGGAACAGCTTTTGCACATGCTCTGCGGTGCAGGCAGTGCCGAGCGTTGCGACGGCGTTCGGAAACCCGAGCTGCGCGAGGGCCACCACGTCCATGTAGCCTTCGACGACAAGCACGAAGCCGTGCTGGCGCAACGCAGCGCGGGCTTCGAACAGGCCGTAGAGCTCGCGGCCCTTGCTGAACACCGGCGTCTCGGGCGAGTTGAGGTACTTGGGCTCGCCTTTGTCGAGCACGCGGCCACCGAAGCCGATCACCTCGCCTTGCACCGAGCGGATCGGAAACATGATCCGATCGCGAAAGCGGTCGTAGCGCTTGCGCTCGGTGTCGTCGTCGCCCTCGCTGCCCTGCGAAATGACGAGCCCGCTTTCTTCGAGCAGCGGGTCGTCGTAGCGCGGGAACACGCTGGCCAGTCCACGCCATCCGTCGCTCGCGTAGCCGAGGCCGAAGCGCGCGGCGATCTCGCCGCTCAGTCCACGGCCTTTCAGATAGTCGATGGCGCGTGAACTGGCCTTGAGTTGCTGGCGGTAATGCTCGCCCGCCTTGGCGAGCACATCGCTCAGCGTGGCCTGCCGCTGCTTCAGTGCCGCCGCGCGTTCGCGCTCCTGCGGCGAGCTGTCGTCTTCGGGGACTGTCATGCCGACTTGCTGCGCCAGATCGCGCACGGCATCGACGAAGCCCATGCCCGAGTGCTCGATCAAAAAGCCGACGGCGTTGCCATGCACACCGCAGCCGAAGCAGTGGTAGGTCTGACGTGTCGGGCTGACGATGAAACTCGGCGACTTCTCGCCATGGAAGGGGCACAGGCCCTTGTGGTTGATGCCTGCTTTCTTCAGCTGCACATGGCGCCCGACCACTTCGACGATGTCGACGCGCGTCAGCAGGTCTTGGATGAAAGCGGGCGGGATCACGCCGACAGTCTAGCCGTCGCCCTTGCACGTCATGCCGACGCCGGATGCCGGACATTTGCAACGAAAACACGGGTCTTGCGGTGTGCTTAAGCGAAGAACATCTCGATACACTGCGCCGCGCGGTGGCCACAAGCCGCTCGCAAACCACAAGAAAGGTCGGAAGGATTCCTGATGTCGATCAGTCCATCTCGGTATCCATGGCGCATCGCCTTCGGTCTGTGCAGCGCTGTCGTATGCGGTCTGGCGCAAGCGCAGACAACGCCTCCCGCGTCATCTCAAGGCACCAACCCAATGGCAGACATGTCGCCCAGCGAGCGCGCCAAGCGGGACGCCGAAAAAGTCTTCCAGTGGATTCGCATTCACTCCGACAAGCCGCGAAAGTCAGCCGCCGCGAAGGATGACAAGCCGGCAACGACGGCGAGCGCAGCGCCGGTCGCCAAGACCACCGGCAAGAGCGCGAAGACAGCAGACGCCCCGCATGGCGAAGCGATTCGCGAAACCACCGCGGCTGTTGTGGTGTTGCCGACGGCTCCTCAGCCGCTTGCAGCGCCAAGCGTGAAGTCGGATGCCGCCGCGAACGCGCTGGTTGCCGCCGTGCCACCCGCAGCGATCGAGGACACCGATGCCGCGCTGATCCCCGTGCATCGCACCGACCCGGAGTTTCCGACCGGCCTGATGCGCAGCCTGCGCAAGGGCATGGTGCAGGTCAGCTTCACCGTCCAGCCCGACGGCAGCGTAGCGCAGGCCCAAGCGGTGTCGACCACCCATGCGCGCCTGAATCAGGCCGCCATCGCAACGGTGTCTCAGTGGCGCTTTCAGCCGCTGCGGCACGCGCAGCAAGCCGTCGTCGATCTCGGCTTCAATCTCGATTGAGCGAGCCGGTCAACTGATCGTCGCCGCCCAGTCGCTCGCGCGCCGCACCATCTCGCCGCGGTAGTTGCGAACCCAGTCGTAAACCTCGTCCACCGGCATTGCCTCGGCAATGCCGTTGCCCTGGCCGGTCTCGCAGCCGAGCTCGATCAACCGCTTGGCCTGATCGACGGACTCGACGCCTTCGGCGACGACGGTGCAGCCGAAGGTCTCCGACAAGCCGATGACGCCTTCGACGATCGCCATGTCCTGCTTGTCGTTGAGCATGTTGTGCACGAACGAGCGGTCGATCTTCAATATGTCGAGGGGCAGGCGTTTCAGGTAGGTGAAGGTCGAGTAGCCGGTGCCGAAATCGTCGAGCGCGAAACGCACTCCCAAAGCGCGGCACTCCTGCATCAGCTCGCAGGTG
>VBCQ01000267.1 GCA_005882155.1 Betaproteobacteria bacterium | reverse complement strand
CTGCGCCAAGCCGGCGTCGACCAGTTGCACAGCCGCAAGCTGAGGAGCTTTGCGGAGGTCGCGTTTCAGTGATTGAAAACGCTAGAACTGGTTGCGCAAGTAGAGGCCGAGACCGCCGTGGCGAGCGCGCAGCGAGAGGTGATAGCCCGAGTCGAACTGCACGCCGAAGCTGCCGCGCTCGAAGCCCCACTTGTTGCGCGCCGGCTTCCATTCCATGCCGACCTTGGCGTTGACGTAGTCGCGTTGGCCATCGATGCCGAGGCCGCGCGCGCTCGACGCATCGGCGTAGATCGCCGACCGCGCTGACACGTGATAGCGCCAGCCGACGCTGACGGTCGGTACCGACCCGGCCAGCGTACGCGGCCCCTCGACGCGACCATCGGACGGCGGCACGACATAGCCGAGCGAACCGACACCGAAGCCCACATCGAGCGGCCCGCGCGACAGCCACCAGCGGTAGCTGACGCCGGCGAGCTCGGTGACGGGTTGACCGTTGATCATCGCGGTCGTCGGCAGATCGATGTGCGAGCGCACTGCTGTCAGCGTTGCGGTCAGCGGCATGTCGGGCGCGATCGATGCGATGGTCGAGGCCGGTGTGTTTTCCGCCTCGGCCATCGCGACCATCGTCAGTCCTTCGGCGGCCGCGACTTCGCACAGCGCGATCAGCAACGCGAGCCCGATCGCGACGTTGCGCAGCGGGTGCGTTTGCCGAGGTTTCGCCGGCGTCGGCATCTGCGTCAGAGGGTGAGCATCGGCAAGCATCATCACGGGCGTCCACAGCATGACGGACCGCCTCGCTTGAAAGTGTCGTTCACCCCGCGGTGCAGGTCTGTCAGCGAGGACGGGATATCCGTGTAGGACGCGAGCGCGCCCAAAGCAATCTACAGCTTGCAGGCCGCGTCGCCTGTGGGCAGGATGACGCCCCAGCGAACCTGGCCGGTCGCGCCGCGCGTGCCGGGCCCGCGGTCGTTGGCCCACGGCAGCTCCCACACGCCGGTCACGGCGGCGCGAGCCATCAACGCGTCGAGCGCGGCGTTCGCATCGCCGCGCCCGGCCGCGTCGGCCGTCAGATCGTCGAGCACCAGCGCACCGCACTGCTCGACTGCGGCCTGCTTGACCCACGGCGACTTGAAATGGCGGCCGTCGATCAACACGGCGAGCCGCTGCGGCGTGTTGGCGATGATGTTGCCGCCGAGCCAGATGTCAGACACGACGAGTCGCAAGGGCTTGTCGCTGTAGCGACGCCACGTCGCTTGCGCCTGCTGAGCCAACAGTGCGCCGGGAAAGTTGGCGCGGGTGCGCACATGCAGTCGTTCGGCCACCACCGTCTTCGCGAGCGTCATCGACAGGCACAGCACGAGCTGCGCGCCGATCGTGAAGCGCAGCGCGCGTCGCAGCATCGCCGGCGAGTCGGGCCGGCGCAGCACGGCAAGCGCGAGCCAGCCAGTCAGCAGAAACGCGTTCGCGCCCCAGCGGCTTTGCAGCTCGGTCTCGGTGAGCAGGCCGATCGCCATCGTCAGCACCAGCGGCGCGAGGGCGGCGACCCAGAGGAACAAGGCGTCGCGCGACGCGGCACGCGGCGCAGGAGCAGGGTCGAACTCGCGCCGACGGCGCCCGACGACGAACCACAGCCCGGCGATGAACGGCAGCAAGCGCAGCCCTTGCATCAGCATGAAGTCGGCAAGACCGTGCAGGCTCGCTTGCCAGCCGGGCAGCGCCTGCGCCACCGAATGCGCATAACGAAACGGCAGGAAGTTCGTCGACTGCAGCCACAGCCAGTGAGGCAGCAGCGTGAGCGCGAACATGCTCGCTGCGATCGCCAAGCCGAGCAGCTGGCGGCGCGTGTGCAGCTCGCGGTCGAGCACGACGTAGACGAGCATGCCGGCCAGCGGCAGCATCGCCACGTACTTCACGAGCATCGACAGCCCGGCCAGCAGCCCGACCAGCGCCCACTGGTGCCACGCGCCGCTGCGGGTCGCGCGATAGAACAGCAGCAAGGTGGCGGCCTGGAACGGCAGCAGCGCGGTGTTGTGGTTGAAGCAGTCGCCGCCGATGTTGTGATAGGTCACGAGCGAGGTAAGCGCCATCGCGATCAGGTAGCACCGCGCCGACATGAACTCGCGGCCGAGCCGCCAGGTGAGCGCCAGCGCGATCACGATGCTCAGCTGCGTCGCGACGAAGGGCAGTGCCACCGACGGCCCGACCAGCGCGATCAGCCCGTGCAGGATCCACGACGGCATCGGCGGGTGCTTCCAGTAGCCGTTCTCGAGCGAGAAGGCCCAGACGAATTGCTCGGCGCTGTCGATCTCGGGCGCCTTGTAGGTCAGGCCGAACGCGATGCTCCACAGCAGCAACTGGCCGACGCACAACAGCGCGACCCAGGCGAGCACGCGTCGGTCGACCCCCGGCCGGTCGACGGCGACGCCTTCCCACACGGCCGCCCATGAGGCGGCGCTCGGCAACGGTTGACCCACGATGCTTGTCCCCAACAACGCCCTTGTCCGCCGGCCTGCGCCGAGCGGTGAGTATTCAATGCGACCCCGAGGCAATGTAAAGGAATGTTTCCGGCGGCGCGATACGCGGTTCCCACAATCAGCCCGTTTTCCGATCCCTCGAATGCGGGGGTCGGCCCTCGTGAAGGCGGGAGTCGCACATTACCCCGCCGCTCGCACCGCCCCGATTGCTCATGACCTTGCGATCTCGTACCCTTGATCCATCACGGCGCCAGAGCGCCAGGAGAGCGCTTCATGCCTACCGTCACTCACCCCGATATTGCCCGCATCCGCAGCGTCGCCCTGGTGGGCCAGACGGCGGCGGGCAAGACCAGCCTGGTCGAAGCTCTGTTGTGGAAGGCGGGGGCGATCGGTGCGCCAGGCAGCCTCGAGCGAGGCACCACGGTCAGCGACTTCGATCCGATGGAGCGGCGCGTCCAGCACTCGCTGAACGCGTCGCTGATGCATTTCACGCACCGCGAGGCCAGCGTGCACATGATCGACACGCCGGGGTATGCCGACTTCATCGGGCAGTCGATGACCGCGCTCGAGGCGGTCGACACCGCGGCGATCGTCATCAATGCCCAAGTCGGCATCGAGATGATGGCCTCGCGGATGATGGAGTGGGCCGCCAAGCGCAACCTGTGCCGCATGATCATCGTCAACAAGATCGATGCGCAAGGGGTCGACTTGCCCGGTCTCGTCGCCGAGATCCAGACCGCCTTCGGCAAGGAATGCCTGCCGCTGAACCTGCCGGCGGCGCAAGGCACCCAGGTGGTCGACTGCTTCTTCAATCCGTCCGGCGAGGCGGATTTTTCATCTGTGGAGACCGCGCACCGGGCCCTCGTGGAGCAGGTGGTCGAGGTCGACCCGGAGTTCGTCGAGCGCTATCTCAATGACGGCGACGTCGACCCGCGCGAGTTGCATGCGCCGCTCGAACAAGCGCTGCGCGAGGGCCACCTGATTCCGATCTGCTTCGTCTCGGCGCGCAACGGTGCCGGCGTGGCCGAATTGCTCGACGTGGGCGCCGACGCGAAGGAGCTGCATGCCGAGCCCGACCCGGGCAAGCATGTGATCGCGCATATGTTCAAAGTCACCGTCGAGCCGTATGTCGGCAAGATGGAGATCTTCAGCATACACCAGGGCACCGTCACGAAGGACAGCCTGCTCTACATCGGCGATGGCCGCAAGCCGTTCAAGGTCGGCCACCTGTTCATGCTGCAGGGCAAGGAGCATGTGGAGATCGTTCGCGGCGTGCCGGGCGACATCTGCGCGGTGGCGAAGATCGACGAGATGCATTTCGACGCGGTGCTGCACGACGCGGCCGAAGACGACCACCTGCATCTGAAGCCGCTCGAATTTCCGGTGCCGGTGCATGGCCTCGCGATCGAGCCGAAGCGTCGCGGCGACGAACAGCGCATGTGGGAAATCCTGCAGAAGCTCGTCGACGAAGACCCCTGCCTGAAAGTCGAGCATGTGGCAACGACCAACGAGACCGTCGTCTACGGACTCGGCGAGTTGCATCTGCGCACGCTGCTCGACCGCATGAACGACACCTACAAATGCGAGGTCAACACGCGCCCGCCGCGAATCGCATACCGCGAGACCGTCACCGCGCCGGCCGAGGGACACCACCGGCACAAGAAGCAAAGCGGCGGCGCCGGCCAGTTCGGCGAGGTCTATCTGCGAATCGAGCCGCTGCCGCGCGGAACAGGCTTCGAGTTCGTCGACCAGGTCAAGGGTGGCACGATCCCGACGCAGTTCATCCCCGCGGTCGAGAAGGGCGTGCGCCAGGTGCTCGACACCGGTGTCATCGCCGGCTACCCGGTGAAGGATGTGCGCGTCGTCGTCTACGACGGCAAGTCGCATTCGGTCGACTCGAAAGACATCGCATTCGCGACTGCCGGACGCAAGGCCTTCATCGATGCGGTGCTCAAGGCCAAGCCGATCGTGCTCGAGCCGATCGTCAAGGTGCAGATCACCGCACCGGAGCAGGCAATGGGCGACATCACCGGCGACCTCTCGTCCAAGCGCGGCCAGGTCAACGGCACGCATGCGCTGCAGGCCGGCAGCATGACGGTCAGCGGCCAGGTACCGCTGTCGGAGTTGAGCGGATACCAGGCTCGGCTGAATGGCATGACCGGCGGCCAGGGCCGCTACACGCTGGAGCTGAGCCACTACGACCCGGTGCCGCCATCGGTACAGCAGCAGCTGATGGGGCAGTTCAAGGTCAAGGACGAGGACTAGCGGGACCCCGCTCACCGGCACCCCGACGCCCTGTAGGACAGGGCGGACAAGAGCTTGCCGGCACGTCCGACTGACATCTGCCACGAGTTGGGCCATCCTACAAAGACGGTAGGCGAATGCGCACGCTCGCGGCCCGGCCGCCGTTGTCGCGCATCGCCGGCGCGCCGGTCCTTCAGGTCCAGCGCGCATGTCGATGCATGTTGAAAAGGAGTTTGGAATGAAGACCATCAGCAGAACTTCCAGCGCGGCGCTGTTGATCGCCGTGGCCTGCGGGCTCGGCGGATGCGCCGGCATGACGACACGCGAACGCAACACGGTGACCGGCGCGGCCATCGGTGGCGTCGCCGGCAACGTATTGAGCGGTGGCAGCACCGGCGGCACCGTCGGTGGCGCGGTGGCCGGCGGCATCATCGGCCACGAGTGGGAGCGGATCAGACGCTGACCACAGGCCGCGAGCTGCTTGATCGCGTACCGGACTTGAATCGGCCCGCCGGGCACCCATCTTTCGGTGACGGGTGACCGCAGGTCGCCGCTTCATAGGAGGTACAAGATGTTCCCGTTAACTTCACGATCCAGTAACCAGGTCGCGCAATCGCGCGACCCCTTCAGTCTGATGGACTCGCTGTTCTCCGATTGGCTGACCGCAAGGCCGACATCGTCGCTGGTGTCGCGCGCCCGGCTCGACGTAGCCGAGCGTGACGGCAACTACGAGGTGCATGCCGAATTGCCGGGTGCCAAGAAGGAGGACATCGCCGTCGAAATCGACGGCTCGTGGGTCTCGATCAGTGCCAAGACCGAAAGCCAGTCCGAGAAGAAGGACGGCGGCACGGTGCTCTACAGCGAGCGCAGTCATGAGTCGTATGCCCGTTCGTTCGAGTTGCCGCAAGCGGTGGACTCCGCCAAGGCCGAGGCCAAGTTCGAGAACGGCGTGCTGACCCTGACGCTGCCGAAGAAGGATGCACCGAAGACAGCGCGCGTGACGGTTCAGTAACGCAGCGCTCGTCATTGATGGGCGGGCCACCCGTGAGGGCGGCCCGCCCTTTTCATGCAACGCGCGATGCTCAGCAGAGTAACAAAGCTTTATCATCGACCCTCATGCATGCCGGCCACCGAGACGTCGCCCAGATTCGCCTTGACAACGCGCTGGCCCTCTTTGACGAGTTCGTCCACAACACCGTCAAGCATCCCGACGCAGCGACCTTGCGTGGCCTCGAGCGACGCTTCGCCGAACGGCTTCAGATCCAGCCGAGCTACTGGAGCCAGATCAAAGGCCGCTCGCGGCAGATCGGCGAGCGCCTGGCACGCCAGTTCGAGCAGCTGTGCCACAAGCCCTTCGGCTGGATGGATCAGCCGCACGACGGCTTCGTCGCTGCCGCCGAAGCGCCTCGCCCCGCCGACGACGATGCGCAGCGCAGCGTGCCGCAAGACGACGACGAGCGCTTCATCGTCAGCCTCGTCCTGAGTTACTACCGGCGCCATCCGCAGCGCGCGCGCACGCGGCTGCTCGACCTGCTCGGCGAAGTGCTGATGCCGCCGACATCTGCGCCGGCTTCGTCAAAGACCGCTGCGGCCACCAAGCCAGCGGTCGATGACACGAAAGAGCTGTGGGCGCGCACGCGCGCCGGTGTGGCGCCGTTGAAACGAAAGCGCTGACAACGGGTTGCCGGGCCTCGAATCCCTAAGTTGACCTCTTGCGCGACAGATAATCGATCGTTTATCATTTGCGCAAGCTGCGACACCAAGCCGTTATCGCAGCGAAGCCGCCCTTTCATCACCCGCCCGGAGCCCCATGTCCCGCACCCTCGCACTGAATCCGTCGCGCAAGCGTTGCTGCATGCAACGCGTCGCTGCGTCGGCGCAGTTCATCGGTGCCGTGGAGGCACCGCCCGGTCGACCGCCTCGCTGAGCGTTCTTGACGAGCGCTCATCGCACGGCCCGGGATGCATCACTGCCCCGGGCCGTTTAGCTTTTTGCCGCAGGAGAGTCCACATGAAGATCAGCATCGCCTCACGCAAGCCTCGCAACCCGATGGTCGCGCCAGCGCACTTCCGCCGCGCCGGCACGCACCAGCCGCGCGGTGGCGCGCCGCGCCAGCAATCGCGTCGCGCTCTGCGCCGCGAGCTCGACCAGCTCACTCGAATCAAGCACAGCCCATGAAATACCGCGGCGCCACCTGACGCCGCAGACCAAGGAAGAAACATCATGACGAGCCTGAAGCCCTTGCCCTGGAGCCCCGCTCCCGAGCCCTCCCCGTGGACCACGCCGGCGCGGCACGCTGCGGCCACCACGTTGACCGCCGCCAGCGCAGTGCTGGCAGGTCTGGCACGCCGCCTGTCGGTGTCGACCGTCGCGAAGCCCGGCCCATTGCCGAGCACGCTCGAGTTCTACGCCAGCGCCGGCGCGCCCGAAGGCGCGCTGTACTTGGACGGCGAACTTGTCGGCTGGCTGCCCGGAGTGACGCGTTTGTAAAGCCGTAGCGAGGCCGCCGCAGTCATGAGACTGCGGCGGCCTCAGCTCATGGCAAGAGGCTCTTTGCGTCGAGGCGGCGCAAATTGTCGATCGAGCTCGACATGGTCCGCTGCATTGAGCGCGAGCGACGCAGCCGCCAGGTTCTCGCGCAAATGCGCTTCGCGCGCCGCTTTCGGAATCGCGACCACCCCCGGCTGCGCCAGCATCCACGCCAACGCCACCTGGGCTGCCGACATGCGATGGCGCTCGCCGATCGCACGCAACGTGGCGTCGCGCGCGAGAGCGCCCTGATCGATCGGGCAGTACGCCATTGCCGCGATGCTGCGCGAGCGCAGCCACGGCAACAGGTCGAACTCGGCGC
>VBCQ01000266.1 GCA_005882155.1 Betaproteobacteria bacterium | reverse complement strand
ATGTCATGGCATCTCCACAGGGTGGGTTGATCGCGAGCGGATTCGCGGCCCATTGAGAGGGCTCGCGACCGTCGCTGAACGCAAAGGCGTTCGGTGCGCAGGCAGTGTCCGCGAACGCGCGCAAGCCTCGCAATCGCGAAATTACGTAGCGGCTTGCGCCGCCAAGCGCGTCAGGCCGGAACGAAGCGCCTACGCAGTTGCGCAGAGAAGGCCTGACGTGAGCCGCCTGCGCTGCGCAGTTTCACAGGCGCTTCGCTGCGGCGGCTCAGGCCGGAACGAAGCGCCTACGCAGTTGCGCAGAGAAGGCCTGACGTGAGCCGCCTGCGCTGCGCAGTTTCACAGGCGCTTCGCTGCGGCGGCTCAGCGGAAGAACAAGAGCCGCGTGAGGAAGGTGTAGTCGGCCTCGATCGACATCAGCGCGACGAGGACCAGCAGGCACATCGGCGGCAGCAAGATCGCGATGATCAGCGCGAGGCGTTCCCACGCCATGTGCATGAAGACCGCAACGATCAGGCCGGCCTTGGCCAGCATGAAGACGATGATCAGCGTCCAGCGCAGATAGCCATGGAAGTGGAAGTAGTCGACCAGGTACGAGAACGTGCTGAGCACGAACAGCAGCAGCCAGACCTTGAGGTACAGGCCGATCGGATGTTGTTGCCCGGTGCTCGTTGTCATGCTCGCCTCACCACAGGTAGAACAGCGCAAAGATGAAGACCCACACCAGGTCGACGAAGTGCCAGTACAGGCCGGCGATCTCGACGATCTGATAGTTGCCGGTTTTCTCGTACTTGCCGCGCAGCAGCCGCACGGCGACGACGATCAGGTAGATCACGCCGCAAGTGACGTGCAGGCCGTGGAAGCCGGTGATCATGAAGAAGACCGAGCCGAACTGCGCCGCGCCCATCGGATTGCCCCACGGCCGTATGCCTTCCTCGAGAATCAGCTTCGACCATTCGAACGCCTGCATCGCGACGAAGGTCTCGCCGAACGCCGCGGTGACGAGCATCAGCGCGGCGGCGTTGACGCGGTCGCGCCGATACGCGCAGTTGACCGCCATCGCCATCGTGCCGCTGCTGCTGATCAGGATGAAGGTCATGATCGCGATCAGGATCAGCGGCACCTCGGCGCCGCCGACATTGAGCGAGAAGACATGGCTGGCGTTGGGCCACGGCACGGTCGTCGCGCTGCGGACCGTCATGTAGCCGGTGAGGAAGCAGCTGAAGATGAAGGTGTCGCTGAGCAGGAAGATCCACATCATCGCCTTGCCCCACGACACCTTGAAGGCTTCGCGGTCGGACGACCAGTCGCCGACGAGCCCGCGCAGGCCGCCGGAGCCGCCGGCGGCGTGGGCCGGTGCGTGTGCAGGCGTCGTCGACGACGGCACTTGTGGGCCCAGCGGCGGTACGGTCGTGGCGCTCATGTCGGGCTCCCCGTTCCACAGATGAAGCGCACGATGTCGGGCGTGAGCCAGCCGAGCGCGAGGAACAGCACGATCCACACACCGAGCAGGAAGTCCCAGTAGCGGGCGCACAGCGTCATCAGCTCGGTCAGCCGCGCCGGATCGTCCTGCCGCCATGCGGCGTTCGCGGTCACCGTCCAGCCGACCAGCCCGCCGATCACGTGCATGCCGTGCATGGCGGTCAGCAGAAAGAAGAAGCTCGCCGCCGGGTTGCCGACCGGCACGACATGGATCGCCTGCAGCGCCTGCCAGGCCCACAGCTGCACGACCAGGAAAGCCGCGGCGCAAAGACCGCCGGCGACGAAGCGGCTGCGTGCCGCGTCCCAGCGCGACGCACGCGCCGCATTGCGCGCCTGCTGCAGCGCGACGCTGCCGACCACGAGCAGCGAGGTGCTGAGCCACAGCTGCCATGGCGTCGCGATCCGCGACCAGTCGCTGCTGTCCATGCGCATCGCGAACGCGAGCAGGAACAGCGAGAACAACATCGTCGCGACACCGATGAAGACCCACAGGCCGATTCCGGTGGCCGACCCGCGCGGGCGCCGCTGACCGCCGGCGACTTGCGGCCCGAGCGGTGCGCCCGGCGCGTCGGCTGCGCTGCCGGCCGAGCGCAAGATGGCCGTCGTGTTCATATGATCGCCTCTCTGACATGCGTCTGTTCGGGCTCATCGCCGCCCGCTGCGGCCGGCGCGTTCTGCGCGATGAAGTCCTCGGGTGCGCCCGGCACGCTGTACGCGTAGGCCCAGCGATGCGCGACCGGCAGATGCTTGCCCCAGTTGCCGTGCACCGGCGGGGTGTCGGGCGTCTGCCATTCGAGCGACGCGGCGCGCCACGGGTTCGGCCCAGACGGCTTGCCGCGCCACAGGCTCACGATCAAGTTGGCGACGAAGAGCAGCTGCCCGACGCCGACGATCAGTGCAGCGACGGTGATGAACACGTTGAGCGACTGCGCCGACGGCGGGATGAACTGGTAGCCCTCGTATGCGTAGTAGCGCCGCGGCATGCCGAGCACGCCGAGGTAATGCATCGGGAAATAGATCGCGTAGGTACCGAGGAAGGTGATCCAGAAGTGCAGCTTGCCGAGCCGATCGTCGAGCATCTTGCCGGTGACTTTCGGGTACCAGTGGTAGATGCCGCCGAAGACGACGAGGATCGGCGACACCGCCATCACCATGTGGAAGTGGGCGACGACGAAGTAGGTGCCAGACAGCGGAATGTCGACGCTGACGTTGCCGAGGAAGAGGCCGGTCAGCCCGCCGATGACGAAGGTGCTGACGAAGGCGAGCGCGAACAGCATCGGCACCGTCAGGTGTATGTCGCCGCGCCACAGCGTGAGCAGCCAGTTGTAGACCTTGATCGCGGTCGGCACCGCGATGATCAGCGTGGTCGTCGCGAAGAAGAAACCGAAGTACGGGTTCATGCCGCTGACGAACATGTGGTGCGCCCAGACGACGACCGAGAGCACGCCGATCGCGAGGATCGCCCAGACCATCATGCGGTAGCCGAAGATGCTCTTGCGCGCATGCACACTGATCAGGTCGGAGACGACGCCGAAGGCCGGCAACGCGATGATGTAGACCTCGGGGTGGCCGAAGAACCAGAACAGGTGCTGGAACAACAGCGGGCTGCCGCCCTTGTAGTTCGTGACCTGGCCCATCGACACCAGCGCCGGCATGAAGAAGCTGGTACCGAGCGTGCGGTCGAGCAGCATCATCACGCCGCTGACGAACAGCGCCGGGAACGCGAGCAGCGCGAGAATCGTCGCGACGAAGATGCCCCACACCGCGAGCGGCATGCGCAACAGCGTCATGCCCTCACAGCGCGCCTGCAGCACCGTCGTCACGTAGTTGAGGCCGCCCATCGTCGTCGCGACGATGAACACCACCAGCGAGACGAGCATCAAGATGATGCCCCAGTCGTAACCCGGCGTGCCGGGCAAGATCGCCTGCGGCGGGTACAGCGTCCAGCCGGCGCCGGTCGGCCCGCCAGGCGCGAAGAAGCTCGCCATCAGGATGATCACCGACAGCAGGAAGACCCACACGCTCAGCATGTTGAGGTACGGGAACACCATGTCGCGCGAGCCGCACATCAGCGGGATCAGGTAGTTGCCGAAGCCGCCGAGGAACAGCGCGGTCCGCAGGTAGATCACCATGATCATCCCGTGCATCGTCACGTACTGGTAGTAGTGCGCCGCGTCGATGAACGCGAAGTGCCCGGGGAATGCGAGCTGCAGGCGCATCAGGTCGGACAGCACCAGGCCGACGAGGCCGGTGAAGATCGCGATGCAGCTGTACTGCACCGCGATCACTTTGTGGTCCTGGCTCCAGACGTACTTCGTGATGAAAGTCTGCGGCCCATGATCGTCGTGATCGTCATGGGCCATGCCGGGCGTTGCGGGCAGGGTTGCACTCATTACTGCGCCTTCTGGGTTCGGATGTAGGCCACCAGCGCCGCCAGCTCGTCGTCGCTCAGGGGGATCTTCGGCATGATGGGTGCGAAGCCCTTCACGACTCGTGCTTGCGGGTTGAGGATGAACTCTTTCAGGTACTTGTCGTCGACCAGCGCGGTCGATCCATCGGCCATCGTTTCGGTCTTGCCGAACAAGCCCTTCCAGGTCGGGCCGACGCCCGGGCTGCCGTCCAGCGTATGGCAAGCCACACAGCCTTTCGATTGCGCCAGCGCCTGGCCTTTGCTGGCTGCGCTGTCGGCGCCGCCGGCAGCCACCGGCGCGGGCTTCATCGACATCGCGAAGGTCGGCTGCTTCTTCAGCCATGCGTCGAAGCTCGCCTGGTCTTCGACGACGACGTAGCCGCGCATGTTGTAGTGGCCGACGCCGCACAGCTGCGCGCACAGCACTTCGTAGCGGCCGACCTTGGTGGGGGTGAACCAGTACCAGGTCACCATGCCCGGCACCATGTTCATGCGGGCGCGAAACGGCGGCACGAAGAAGTCGTGCAGCACATCGTGCGAGCGCAGCAGCATCTTCACCGGCTTGTCGAGCGGCAGATGGACTTCGTTGCTCGGGATCAGCACGTCGTCTTGCCCGGCGTCGTCCTTCGGGTCGAGGCCGAACGGGTTGGCGCCGGTGACGAAGCGCGGGTCGCTGAAGCCTAACTTGCGGTTCTCGCCCGGGAAGCGATAGCGCCACTGCCATTGCTGGCCCAGCACCTCGACGATCATCGCGTTGTCGGGCACGCGCACGTAGTCGGCGTAGACGAACAGCCCCGGCGCGAGCAGCGCCATGATGCCCACCGATGTGCCGAGGATCAGCCGCCGCTCAAGCTTGCGGTTGTCGGGCTGATACGCCGCACGGTGGCCGTCGCGGTGACGGAACTTCACCAGCATGTAGACCATGAACAGGTTGATGACGACGAAGAAGATGCCGGTGATCACCAAGGTGATCGTCAGCGTGTCGTCCATGTCCCGCCAGTTCGACGCCAGCGGTGTCGTCCACCAGGGGCTGACCAGGTGGAACACCACCGAGACGACGACGATCACAAAGAGCGCAATGGCCATGGCCATGGGGGACCTCTTCCTCGCAGGCGGCTCACGCCGCCGATGTCATGAAGTCTTTTGCTACTGCTACTGCCTGCGGCCACGTCTGCTCACGCCGCCCTCGAACTGCGATACGGGTTCAACGAAGCACATCGAACTGTCGGCATCGAGCCTGAACTGCGCAAGCTGCCTGCGGTGTACTGTCATGGGCGGTCACAAACAATGCGTCTGTTGCCCTTGGTGGCCGATGCCGTCTCAGGGGAACGCCGGGATGTCGGGTTCGACACCTTCGAAGTGGCCTTCGGGGTGACCGGCTTCGAGCATCGTTTCGATTTCTTCGATGCGCGAGCGCGGAATGTCGACCATCAGCAGAATCTGCCCCTGCTCGATCGCCGGCTGGAAGCGCTTGAGCCGGCTGCTCGGGGTCGACGAGCCGATCATGCTCGACGACCATGCGCCGAACAGACCGCCGAGAACCGCGAGCACCGCCACGACGCCCCACTGCGGCGAGTCGCCGACGATCGGGAACATCGCCGCGATAACGCCGGCGACGACGCCGACGCCGCCGCCGATGATCAAACCCATTTCGGCCGCGCGAATCACATCGGAGGTTTGCAGCACGTTGGCAGCATGCAGGCCGGACATGTCCGCGTCCTCGCGTGCCACGAAATGAATGTGTTGCTCGGCGATGCGCGCCAGCAGCAGGTCATTCATCGTTCGTCTGGCGCTTGCCAGGTCAGGCAATAGCCAGTAGATGCGTCTGCGCATGAAGCCCTCCTTATAGCCCTGATGCGGGCGGGGCGAACCATAGGCGATTTCTACACCGGAATGAATGGCGCGGCAAGCACCCGGGCACGTGGGCGTAACCCTGATGCGGGTTCAGCGGAATTAGTGTCACACCCTGAAACGTCGTCATCATCGTCACGGCATGTACTGCCCGCCGTTAACCTCGATGATCTGCCCGGTCACGTAGCCGCTCAGCGCATCGGATGCGAGATAGAGAAAGGTTCCGGCGCAGTCTTCGGCGCTGCCGAGCCGGTTCATCGGGATCGTCGCCTGCATCGCTCGCAACTGCTCGGCGGTCGAGTAGCGCTCGTGAAAGGGCGTCGCGATGACGCCGGGCGAGACCGCGTTGACACGAATGCCGTCGGCGACGACTTCTTTCGCCCAGCCGCGCGTCGCGGTCGCGACGAAGCCTTTCGCGCCGGCATAGATGATCGCCCCGCCGCCGCCGCCATGGCGCGCCGCGATCGAGCTGACGTTGATCACGTTGCCCGACTTCTGCCGGCGCATGATCGGAATCACCTCGTGCATGAACAGCGCGACCTGCACGACGTTGAGCGACAGCACCTGCTGCAGATAGTCTTCGCTGTAGTCCTCGATGCGGGTTCGACCGACCATGCCGCCGGCGTTGTTGACGAGCACGTCGATGCGGCCGAAGTGCAGCATCGTCTCGGCGACGATGCGCGCCACGTCGGCAGCGCGGGTCACGTCGCCGCGGACCGCATGCGCCGTGCCGCCGGCAGCGCCGATCTCGGCGACGACCGCGTCGGCCGCTTCGCGGCTCGCGTTGTAGTGCACCACCACCTTGCTGCCGGCCCGCGCGAACGCGAGCGCCGCAGCCGCGCCGATTCCGGTGGAGGCGCCGGTGATCAGCACCACCTTGCCGTGCAGGTCCGTCGTCATCTCGAAGTCCTTTCCATCAGAGCCGGTTCACACTGCGCAAGCCGATCGAAGTCTGCAATGCCGACAGCGCAGCGAGCTGCACCGCGCGCGCGTCCATCGTGATCACGTCGAAGCCGAGCACCGCGCCGGCGCGCGCATAGCGCCGCGCCAGCGACGCAGTGCCGATGACGCGCAGCGGCACGCCGTCGCCCGCGCGGCGCGCGAGGGCATCGTGCCATTCGCTGCCGATCAGCACGCCGCTCAGATAGTCGCGCGCCGACGCCGCGGCGAGCGCTCCGGTGACGACTTTCGCGCGACAGCCGAACAAGCTGTTCGACAAAGCGCCGCGCGCTGCGGCGCGAAGGCCGCGCGCGAACGCGGCGTCGTCGTCGACCGCATCGCGCAGCACGCTCGCGAGCGTGCCGTAGCGCGACAGCAGCGCGAACAGCTCGCCGGTCATGTAAGTCGCAAAGCGCTCGATGCGGCCGTCGCGCAGCCGCACCCATTTGCTGTGCGTGCCGGGCAGCACGAACCAGCCGTCGCGAGCGCCAAGCGCGATCGCGCCGAACAGCTGCGTCTCTTCGCCGCGCATCACGTCCACGGCGCCATCAACGCCCTGCCAGCGGTAGCCGGGAACGATGCTGCAATCGACAGCGTCGGGCGCATCGGGAACGCGAAACAGCCGCGCGCCGAGGTCGTGCAGCGATACGCTGCAGTCGAGGTAGGGCACGTCGTGCCAGCCCTGCGCGCTGCCGACCATGCCCGACAGCACGACCGGCGCATTCGCCGCCAGCGGCCCGATGCTGCGCAGTACCGCGGCAAGCGACGCGGCAAAGCGCCCGCTCGCCGCCAGCATGCCCTGATCGTCGCCGAGCTCACGCAGCACCTCGCCGCGCGCATCGAGCGCGACCACGCGGCGCTGCGTGGTGCCCCAGTCGACGCCGACGATCGCGGCTTCGGCGAGCGGCGTCGCGGCAGAGGGCGTGGCGGGCACAATCATCATTCGACGCGCAATCGTGGGGAGCCGAGGCCTTGAATCATCATATGATACGTTCAAAGAAAGACCGCCCGACCCGCCCGTGTTCCGCCATCGCCGAATGATGAAGCCACCTCGCCCCAGCGCCAGCACTTATTCGGGCCGCAACCTGCACGGCCAGGTGGTGCACGAGCTCGGCCGGCGCATCGTCGGCGGCAGCTGCCCTCCCGGCGAAGCATTGCCCAACGAGGAAGAGCTGTGCCGCGAGCTCGGCGTGAGCCGCACCGCCTTGCGCGAGTCGGTCAAGGTGCTCGCGGCCAAGGGCCTCGTCGAGTCGCGCCCGCGCATCGGCACCCGCGTGCGAGCCAGCGCGAGCTGGAATCTGCTCGACCCCGATGTGCTCGCCTGGCGCTGCGCGACCTCGCCCGAGCCGAGCTTCGCGCTGCAGCTCAACGAAATGCGCGAGATCATCGAGCCGGCGTCGGCGGCGCTCGCCGCGCGCAAGCGAAACCAGACACAGCTGCGTCACATCGAAGACGCTTACGAGGCGATGGCCGCGGCGACGACGATCGACGAATGGGTCGCCGCCGACCTCGAGTTCCATAGCGCCATCCTCGACGCGACGAGCAATCCCCTGCTGCGTCCGCTGGCCGCGATGATCGGCAGCGCGCTGGAGTCGCTGCTCGGGCTGTCGGCGCGCAAGGCCGGCACCAACTTCAAAGTCGCCTTGCCCGACCATGCTCGTGTGCTCGATGCGATTCGCCGCCAGGACGGGCCGCGCGCGATGCAGCACATGGCGGCGCTGCTGGCGGACACTCGCGCCCTGCTGCTGCGGCCGGGGCCGAAAGCTGCGCGCAAGCCGGTCGCGAAGGCGCCGGCGCGCCGCACGCCGGCACGCGCGACGGCACGCTAAGAACCTATCTGTGGATAAGACGGCGCACCGCGTCGCATGCGCGGGCGCAGCGGCCGATTTGACATCCCCTTCATTTGTATGACAATAGCCCGAAGCTCTGCCCGGGAGACCCGATGACCGATCCCAAGCCGCCAAGCCCGCGTCGCTCTCAGCTGTGGTTCGGCGGCACGACCAAAGACGCGTTCATTCACCGCAGCTGGATGAAGAACCAAGGCCTTCCGGCCGACAGCTTCGACGGCCGGCCGGTCATCGGCATCTGCAACACCTGGTCGGAGCTGACGCCGTGCAACCATCACTTCCGCGAGCTCGCGCAGCGCGTCAAGCAAGGCGTACTGCAGGCCGGCGGCCTCGCGCTCGAGTTCCCGGTGTCGTCGCTCGGTGAGACGCTGATGCGGCCGACCGCGATGCTGTTTCGCAACCTCGCGAGCATGGACGTCGAAGAGGCGATCCGCGCCAATCCGCTCGACGGCGTGGTGCTGCTCGCCGGCTGCGACAAGACGACGCCGTCGACGCTGATGGGCGCAGCGAGCGTGAACCTGCCGACGCTGATGGTCTCCGGCGGGCCGATGCTCAACGGCGTGTTTCGCGGCGAGCGCATCGGCTCGGGCACCCATGTGTGGAAATTCTCCGAAGCGGTGAAGGCCGGTGAGATGACGAGCGCGCAATTCATGCAGGCCGAGAGCTGCATGTCGCGCTCGGCCGGCCACTGCATGACGATGGGCACCGCCTCGACGATGGCGTCGATGATCGAGGCGCTGGGCATCGCACTGCCCGGCAACGCGGCGATCCCGGCCGTCGACTCGCGCCGCTACGAGCTGGCGCAGCGCGCCGGCCGGCAGATCGTCGAGCTGGTCAAGCACGATGTGCGGCCGTCGGCGATCCTCACGCGCGAGGCGTTCGAGAACGCGATCCGCGTCTGCGGCGCGATTGGCGGCTCGACCGACGCCGTCGTGCACCTGCTCGCCATCGCCGTCCGCGTCGGCGTGCCGTTGACGCTGGCCGACTGGGACCGCTGCGGCCGCGATGTGCCCACCCTCGTCAACCTGATGCCGTCGGGCGAGTACCTGATGGAGGACTTCTATTACGCCGGCGGACTGCCGCTGGTGATGAAGCGCCTGCTCGATGCCGGCCTGCTGCACGGCGACGCACCCTCGGTGACGATGGCGACGCTGCGCGACAACGTCGCCGACGCCGAGTGCTTCAACGACCAAGTGATCCGCCCGCTCGACAAGCCGCTCGTCGAGCAGGGCGGCCTCGCGGTGCTGCGCGGCAACTTGGCGCCTGACGGTGCGGTGCTGAAGCCGTCGGCCGCGAGTGCGGCGCTGATGCGCCATGTCGGCCGCGCGGTCGTCTTCGAGAGCATCGAGGACTACAAGGCGCGCATCGAAGACCCGGCCCTCGTGATCGACGCGACCAGCGTGATGGTGCTGAAGAACTGCGGCCCGCGCGGCTACCCCGGCATGGCCGAGGTCGGCAACATGGGCTTGCCGGCCAAGCTCTTGCGCGACGGCGTGACCGACATGGTGCGCATCTCCGACGCCCGCATGAGCGGCACCGCCTACGGCACGGTCGTGCTGCATGTCGCGCCCGAAGCCGCCGTCGGCGGCGTGCTCGCGCTGGTGCGCGAAGGCGACGAGATCGAGCTCGACGTGCCGGCACGTCGCCTCGAGCTGCGCGTCGCCCCCGACGAGCTCGCGCGCCGGCGCGCGCAGTGGCAGGCACCCGAGCCGCCGGCATCGGGCTACGCGCGTCTGTATGTCGACCATGTGCAGCAGGCGAGCGAAGGTGCGGACCTGGATTTCCTGCGCGGTTGCCGCGGCGACTTTGTCGCGCGGGATTCGCACTGAGAAACCGGCTGAAGGCCGGCTTCTCAGCTTCGCCGCTGCGCGGCTTCGCCTGATGACACCGCTCCCCCGCGCCTCCTCCGAGAGGGGACTCCAGCATGAATGACGAGCCGGCCAGCCGGCCGGCTACGGCACCGCTTCGCCAGGCGCGACGGATGTCGCGGCCTCGGTCGCCGCCATCGCGACCGCGATGTTCTTCCGATGCTGCGCGCTCCACTGCTCGACGCTGCGGCCGCTGTGCGCGAGCACGCCGCGCATCGCTTGTACTTCGCCGTGTTGCGCGAGCTGGCGTGTCCAGTCTTGCAGTCGTGTCACGGCATCGCAGCTCCAGTCCTGGCCGAAGTCCTGGATGCCGCTGGTCTCGCTGATCGCGTCGTGCTCCTGCTGCAGGGCTTGCAGCCGCTGCGCCGTCCAATTCAGATGCTTGGCAATCGCGAGGCCGGTGCCCATGTCGGTGAGGCTCGCGCCGCGGCGCGCCAGCGTGTCGGCGAGCGCGTCGCAAGTCGCCGCGCGGGTGCCGTCGTCCGCCGTGTCGGACATGCAGTACGCGTAGGCCTGGGTCGAGTGCGCGCTGGTCCATGCAGCTTGCGCGCTCCAGCTTTCGGCAAGCGCGAGCGTGCGCTGCAACGGCGACGCCGCGCCGAGCGCGCGCTCCACCAGTTGCGGCAGCAGTCCCATGTGCACGTCGCTGCGCTGCGCCAGCGCGGCATGGCGCATCGCGTCGGCCTCCAGCTCGCTCGCCTGCTGCTGCGCCTGCGCTTCGGCGGCGAGCTCGAGCCACGGCAACGCGTTGTCGGGGTCGAGCCGCGCCCATTGCGCGCGGCTCAGCAGCTGGCAGGCGCTCCCGTCCGCCGATTGCGCCTTGCAGGCTTGCAGCGCAATCGCGTAGACGGTGGCGTCTTGCGACGCGATCGCGAGCCGCGCGACGCTCTCGATTCGCGCATGCGCGTCGGCGCCGCCGGCGCGCGCGCCGAGCAGCAGCGCCGCGGCGCGCACCTGGGCGTCGTCGCTCGCCAGCATCATCGAGTCGGCTTGCTCGAGCGCGGCGCGACGCAGCGCCGGCGGAACGCGCTGCAATGCAGACGGGTCATCGGCGGGCAAGCTCACGCGGCCGAAGCCACAGACCTCGACCTCGCTTCGATCGAGGGCCGGCGTCGGCTC
>VBCQ01000265.1 GCA_005882155.1 Betaproteobacteria bacterium | reverse complement strand
CTGACGGTGCATCGCACCAACCTGCACATTTACGCCAGCGTCATTTCCGATGACGGCGCGAAGGTGCTCGCGAGCGCGTCGACCGCCGAGGCCGAAGTCCGCAAGGAGCTCGGCGCGACGGGCAAGGGCGCCAACGTGGCGGCCGCAGCAGTGATCGGCAAGCGCATCGCCGAAAAGGCGAAGGCCGCCGGCATCGACCGCGTCGCCTTCGACCGCGCAGGCTTCGCGTACCACGGCCGCGTGAAGGCGCTGGCCGAGGCTGCGCGCGAAGCCGGCCTGCAGTTCTGACCGCCGGACACCGGCGACGACAAGGAATTCGACAATGGCAAAGTTTCAACCCCGCGCGCAGACCGAAGGCAGTGATGACGGCCTGAAGGAAAAGATGATCGCGGTGAATCGCGTCACCAAGGTGGTCAAGGGCGGCCGCACGCTGAGCTTCGCGGCGTTGACGGTGGTGGGCGACGGCGACGGCCGCATCGGCATGGGCAAGGGCAAGGCCAAGGAAGTGCCGGTGGCGGTGCAGAAGGCGATGGAATCGGCGCGCCGCAACATGGTCAAGGTGTCGCTGAAGAACGGCTCGATCCACCACAAGGTGGTCGGCGAGCATGGCGCGTCGCGCGTGCTGATGGCGCCGGCCAAGCCGGGTGACGGCATCATCGCCGGCGGCCCGATGCGCGCCGTGTTCGAAGTGATGGGCGTGACCGACATCGTCGCGAAGAGTCTCGGCTCGACGAACCCCTACAACCTCGTGCGCGCCACGCTCGATGCGCTGAAGCACACCAGCACGCCGGCCGAGATCGCCGCCAAGCGTGGTCTGACCGTTGAAGAAATCTTCAACTGAAGCGGCGCCGGAGAAACGACATGAGCGACAAGAAAACCGTCAAGGTCAAGCTGGTCAAGAGCATCGCCGGCACCAAGGAATCGCACCGTGCGACGGTGCGCGGTCTCGGCCTGCGCAAGCTCAACAGCGAGCGCGAGCTTGAAGACACGCCCGCAGTGCGCGGGATGATCAACAAGGTCTCGTACCTGGTGAAGGTGCTGTAAGGCAGCGCCGCGAGGAAAGAACATGGAACTCAACAGCATCAAGCCGGCCGCCGGCGCCAAGCACGCCAAGCGGCGCGTCGGCCGCGGCATCGGCTCTGGCCTGGGCAAGACCGCGGGCCGTGGCCACAAGGGCCAGAAGTCGCGTTCGGGCGGCTTCCACAAGGTCGGCTTCGAAGGCGGGCAGATGCCGCTGCAACGCCGCCTGCCCAAGCGCGGCTTCAAGTCGACGACGCTGAAGTTCAACGCCGAGGTCACGCTCGCCGATCTGCAGCGTCTCGCTGCCGATGAAGTCGATCTGCTGACCTTGAAGCAAGCCGGCCTGGTCGGCGAGCTTGCAAAAGTCGTGAAGATCATCAAATCGGGTGAGTTGACCAAGAAGGTCGTCGTCAAGGGCATCGGCGCGACGGCCGGAGCCAAAGCGGCGATCGAAGCTGCCGGCGGCTCGGTCGCCTGATCGACTGCCAGACCAACCGGAACGCAACCCAGTGGCAACCAACGCGAATCAGCTGGCCAAGAGCGGCAAGTTCGGCGACCTGCGTCGCCGGCTCGTCTTCTTGTTGCTTGCGCTCGTGGTCTACCGCATCGGCACGCACATTCCCGTGCCGGGCATCGACCCGAACCAGATGCAGCAGCTGTTCAAGGGCCAGCAGGGCGGCATTCTGAACCTGTTCAACATGTTCTCGGGCGGCGCGCTGCAACGCTTCACGGTGTTCGCTTTGGGCATCATGCCGTACATCTCGGCGTCGATCATCATGCAGTTGATGACCTACGTGGTGCCGAGCCTGGAGATGCTGAAGAAGGAAGGCGAATCCGGCCGCCGCAAGATCACGCAGTACACCCGCTACGGCACTCTCGGCCTCGCGATCTTCCAGTCGCTCGGAATTGCGCTCGCGCTCGAGGGCTCGCAGGGTCTGGTGATCAACCCCGGCTTCGGCTTTCGCATGACCGCGGTCGTGAGCCTGGTGGCCGGAACGATGTTCCTGATGTGGCTCGGCGAGCAGATCACCGAGCGCGGTCTCGGTAACGGCATCTCGATCATCATCTTCGCCGGCATCGCGTCGGGCCTGCCGCGCGCCATCGGCGGCTTGCTCGAGCTCGTCAGCACCGGTGCGATGAGCATTCTGGTGGCGCTGTTCATCGTCGCGATCGTCGGCCTCGTGACCTTCGTCGTCGTGTTCGTCGAGCGTGGTCAGCGCAAGATCTTGGTCAACTACGCGAAGCGCCAAGTCGGCAACAAGGTCTACGGCGGCCAGTCGTCGCACCTGCCGCTGAAGCTGAACATGTCGGGCGTGATCCCGCCGATCTTCGCCTCATCGATCATCTTGTTGCCGGCGACGGTCGTTGGCTGGTTCGCCACCGGCGACGGCTTGCGCTGGCTGAAAGACATTGCCGGTCTGCTGTCTCCGGGCCAGCCGCTTCTTCTACACCGCGCTCGTCTTCAACAGCCGCGAGACCGCGGACAACCTGAAGAAGAGCGGCGCGTTCATTCCGGGCATCCGCCCGGGCGACCAGACTGCGAAGCACATCGACCGCATCCTGTCACGCCTGACGCTGGCTGGCGCCGTGTACATCACGCTGGTGTGCCTGCTGCCGGAGTTCCTGGTGCTGAAGTACAACGTGCCGTTCTATTTCGGCGGCACCTCGCTGTTGATCATCGTCGTCGTGACGATGGACTTCTGGGCTCAGGTGCAGAGTTATGTGATGAGCCAGCAGTACGAATCGCTGCTGAAGAAAGCTAATTTCAAGGCGGGATGATGGCGAAAGACGACGTCATCCAAATGCAGGGCGAGATTCTCGAGAATCTGCCGAATGCGACGTTTCGCGTGAAGTTGGAAAACGGGCATGTCGTGCTCGGCCATATCTCCGGAAAGATGCGCATGCACTACATCCGCATCCTGCCCGGCGACAAGGTGACCGTCGAATTGACGCCTTACGACTTGAGCCGGGCACGCATCGTGTTCCGCGCCAAGTGAAAAACGAATATTGAAGCGGCCTGCAAAGGTCTAGGAGAAGAGCATGAAAGTTGCAGCATCGGTGAAGAAGATGTGCCGGAATTGCAAGATCATCCGTCGCAAGGGCGTCGTGCGCGTGATCTGCACCGATCCGCGCCACAAGCAGCGCCAAGGCTGATTCGCAGCCGCTGACGACGACAGTTTTAGGAAAAGCACATGGCACGTATCGCTGGTATCAACATTCCGCCCCACAAGCACGCCGAAATCGGCCTGACTTCGATTTACGGCATTGGCCGCTCCACGGCGCAGAAGATCTGCACCGCGAGCGGCGTCCCGTTCGATCGCAAGATCAAGGATCTGACCGACGCCGATCTGGAAAAGATCCGCGAAGAAATCGGCCGCATCACGATCGAGGGCGACCTGCGCCGCGAGATGTCGATCAACATCAAGCGCCTGATGGACCTCGGCTGCTACCGCGGCTTCCGTCATCGCCGCGGCCTGCCGGTTCGCGGCCAGCGCACCCGCACGAACGCGCGCACCCGCAAGGGCCCGCGCAAGTCGGGCGCGATGGTCAAGAAATGACCATTCGTCATTTCTTCAAGAAGTGATCAGCGCACCGCATAAAGTTTGAGAGAAGGTCATCATGGCTAAAGCACCTGTCAACACCGCCGCCCAGCGCGTGCGCAAGAAGATCCGCAAGAACGTCGCGGATGGCATTGCCCACGTGCACGCGTCGTTCAACAACACGATCATCACGATCACCGATCGCCAAGGCAGCGCGCTGTCCTGAGCTTCCAGCGGTGGCCAGGGTTTCAAGGGCTCGCGCAAGAGCACGCCGTTCGCGGCGCAGGTGGCCGCCGAAGTGGCCGGCCGCGCGGCGCAGGAGCAAGGCATCAAGAATCTCGACGTGCGGATCAAGGGCCCGGGCCCGGGGCGCGAGTCGTCGGTGCGTGCACTGGCCTCGCTGGGCATTCGCATCAACTCGATTTCGGACGTGACGCCGGTGCCGCACAACGGCTGCCGTCCGCAAAAGCGCCGTCGCATCTGAGAGCCAGTTTTCCCCGCGTCGGCGCTGCCTCGAGGCAACGCCGACTTTTGTGTTTGAAGACCACCGTCTGAGCGCATAAGAAAAACACTCGCCAGACTCGCGCAAATCCTCGTGATTTGCGTCAGATGAACAAGGAATCAACGTGGCACGTTATCTCGGCCCCAAGGCCAAACTTTCCCGCCGTGAAGGCACTGATCTTTTCCTGAAGAGCGCGCGCCGCGCGATCGGCGACAAGGCCAAGTTCGACAGCAAGCCGGGCCAGCACGGCCGCACCTCCGGCTCGCGCACCTCCGACTTCGGTCTGCAGCTGCGCGAAAAGCAGAAGGTCAAGCGGATGTACGGCGTGCTCGAGCGTCAATTCCGCCGCTACTTCGCCGAAGCCGAGCGCCGCAAGGGCAACACGGGCGCGACGCTGCTCACGCTGCTCGAGTCGCGTCTGGACAACGTCGTCTACCGCATGGGCTTCGGCAGCACGCGCGCCGAAGCGCGCCAGCTGGTGTCGCACAAGGGCATCACCGTCAACGGTGAGGTCGTCAACATCGCGTCGTACCTCGTGAAGGTCGGCGATGTCGTGGCGGTGCGCGAAGGCGCGAAGAAGCAATTGCGCGTCACCGATGCGGTGAAGCTCGCCGAGTCGATCGGCATGCCGGCGTGGGTGCAGGTCGATGCATCCAAGCTCGAAGGCGTGTTCAAGAAGACGCCCGACCGCGATGAATTCGGCGCCGACATCAAGGAAGCGCTGATCGTGGAGCTGTATTCACGATAAGACGGAAAGCGGGCAGCCGGCCCTTGGCCGGGCCCTTTTGTTGTGGCGCTTCGTATGCCTGGGCCGAAGCGTCTTCATTTCCTGAGCCCGGCACCGTCCATCAGCCTTATCGGTGTAACGAGCCGAGGGTATTGAGAGGAACAGAAATTCAATGCAAACGAACCTGCTGAAACCCAAAGCGATCAATGTCGAGCCGCTCGGCCACAACCGTGCGAAGGTGACACTCGAGCCGTTCGAGCGTGGCTATGGCCATACGCTCGGCAACGCGCTGCGTCGCGTGCTGCTGTCGTCGATGGTGGGCTACGCGCCGACCGAAGTGACGATCGCCGGCGTGCTGCACGAGTACTCGACGATCGACGGCGTTCAGGAAGACGTGGTTCACATCATGCTCAACCTCAAGGGCGTGGTGTTCCGCCTGCACAACCGCGATGAAGTCACGCTGGTGCTGCGCAAGGAAGGCGAGGGCCCGGTCACTGCAGGCGACATCCAGACGCCGCACGACGTCGAGATCATCAATTCGGATCACGTGATCGCGCACCTGTCGCAAGGCGGCAAGCTCGACATGCAGATCAAGGTCGAGAAGGGCCGCGGCTACGTGCCGGGCAACCTGCGCCGCTTCGGCGACGAGCCGACGAAGTCGATCGGCCGCATCGTGCTGGACGCGTCGTTCTCGCCGGTCGCTCGCGTGAGCTACACGGTGGAGAGCGCCCGCGTCGAGCAGCGCACCGACCTCGACAAGCTGGTGATGGAGATCAACACCAACGGCGCGATCTCGCCCGAGGAATCGATCCGCGCGTCGGCGAAGATTCTGGTCGAGCAGCTCGCGGTGTTCGCGCAACTGGAAGGCAGCGACCTCGCCGCGTTCGACCAGCCCACCGCGCAGCGCAGCACGCAGTTCGACCCGATCCTGCTGCGCCCGGTCGACGAGCTCGAGCTGACGGTGCGTTCGGCGAACTGCCTGAAGGCCGAGAACATCTACTACATCGGCGACCTGATCCAGCGCACCGAGACCGAGCTGCTGAAGACGCCGAACCTGGGTCGCAAGTCGCTCAACGAGATCAAGGAAGTGCTGGCATCGCGCGGCCTCACGCTCGGCGCGCGGCTGGAGAATTGGCCGCCACAAGGATTGGATAAGAGGTAAAGACGGCGACGAGCGCCGTCATTGGAAGGGGCTGGTAAAGACCAGCCCGGTGCACCCGGCAGTACCTGACACGGCTGCCGGCATTTATACAGAGAAAGGAACAGCACCATGCGTCACCGTCACGGACTTCGCAAACTCAATCGAACCAGCGAGCATCGCCAGGCGATGTTGCGCAACATGTGCAACTCGCTGCTGACGCACGAGGCGATCAAGACCACGGTCCCGAAGGCCAAGGAACTGCGCCGCGTCGTCGAGCCGCTGATCACGCTCGCCAAGGAGCCGACGCTCGCCAACCGCCGCCTCGCGTTCGACCGCACGCGCGACCGCGATGTCGTCACCAAGCTGTTCGGCGAACTCGGTCCGCGCTATCAGGCGCGTCCCGGTGGCTATACGCGGATCCTGAAAATGGGCTTCCGTATCGGCGACAACGCGCCGATGGCCTTCGTCGAGCTGGTCGACCGGCCCGAGCCCGTCGCGACGGAAGAAGCCGACAAGGCCGAGTAAGCTACTGCGGCGTTTTCAGGACAAGGGTCAGCCGCAAGCTGGCCTTTCTTTCTTGGGTTGTTGCGGCACACTGCGTCCCCATGCCCGCGCCGATCTTCCGCATCGCCCATCTGCACAAGAAATACGGCGATAACACGGTCGTCAACGACTTGTCGCTCGAGATCCAGGCCGGCGAATGCCTCGGCGTGATCGGCCCCAACGGCGCCGGCAAGACGACGACGATTCGCATGTGCCTCGGCCAAGCCGGGCCCGACGCCGGCAGCATCGAAGCCTTCGGTCTGCCGATTCCGGCGCAAGTGCGCGAGGCTAAAAAACGCATCGGCGTCGTGACGCAATTCGACAGTCTCGACCCCGATTTCAGCTGCATCGAAAATCTGCGCGTCTATGGCCGCTACTTCGGCATTCCCACTGCCTCCATCGAGGCGCGGAGTCCGAAGTTGCTCGAGTTCTCCGCGCTGCAGTCCAAGGCGAACGTGCGGCCGGGCGAGCTGTCGGGCGGCATGCGGCGCCGATTGAGTCTCGGCCGCGCACTGATCAACGACCCCGATCTGCTGCTGCTGGACGAGCCCACCACCGGCCTCGATCCGCAAGCGCGCCACCTCATGTGGGAGCGGCTGCAGAACCTGATGCAGCAGGGCAAGTCGATTCTTCTGACCACTCACTTCATGGACGAGGCCGAGCGCTTGTGCGACCGTCTGCTGGTGCTCGACCACGGCCGCAAGATCGCCGAAGGCACGCCGCGTGGGCTCATCGCCGAGCACTTGGAGAGCGACGTGGTCGAGGTCTACGGCGACGGTGCGAAGACGCTCGCGCAAGTCCACAATGGCATGGCGCAGCGCGTCGAGACCAGCGGCGAAACGGTGTTCTTCTATCTGAGCGAGCCGCGGCCGTTGCTGCAGCTTCTGGCCAACGATCACAGCGTGCGCTACCTGCATCGCCCCGCCAATCTCGAAGACCTGTTCTTGAAGCTCACCGGCCGGCAGATCCGCGACGAAGCCTGACGCCCATCACGATGCTGATCTCGTTCTACGCCGCTCCGCGCATCACGCCGCGCTTCTGGCCGGTGATCCTGCGCAACCTGCTCGTCTGGCGCAAGCTCGCTGCGGCCAGCATCGTCGGCAACATCGCCGAGCCGCTGATCACGCTGGTCGCGTTCGGCTACGGCTTGGGTTCGATGATCGGCCAGGTGCAAGGGCTGCCCTACATCACCTACCTGGCCTCGGGCAGCGTCGCGGTGAGCGCCGCGCTGGCCGCGACCTTCGAGGCGCTGTACTCGGCCTACTCGCGGATGCAGGTGCAAAAGACCTGGGACAGCATCATGAACGCGCCGATCGCGCTCGACGACATCGTGTTCGCCGAGATGCTGTGGGCGGCGATGAAGAGCCTGTTCTCGGTGTCGGCGATCATGGTCGTGATCTTCTCGCTGGCCATCAGCCGCGCGCCGAGCATGTTGCTCGCGTTGCCGCTGCTGTGGTTCGTCGGCGTCACGTTCGCGTCGATCGCCCTCGTGTTCAATGCCTTGGCCAAGGGCTACGACTTCTTCACCTACTACTTCACCCTCGTGCTCACGCCGATGACCTTTTTGTCGGGCGTGTACTTTCCGATCGACCAGATGCCCGTCTGGCTGCAGTGGGTGGCCAAGGTGCTGCCGCTGACAGCGGCGGTGCAGATCGTTCGGCCGCTGATGATCGGCGAGATGCCGATCGATTGGCTGCGGCCGCTCGCCGTGCTCGCCGCCTATGCCGCCGCGGGCTACTACCTGGCACTTGTTCTCACCCGGCGGCGCTTTTTCAAGTAAGGCGGAACCTCGCCGCGCGACTACAGTCATTCAGCCATGAAAAGAACCGCTCATCTTCTCTTCAGCGCACTGCTGATGTTCGCCGCATCGCTGTTCGCGGCGAAGCCTGCATCAGCCGCCGACGACTTTCTCGACCCTGAGGTGGCTTTCAAGACCGCGGCGCGCGTGCTCGACGGTCGCAGCATCGAGCTGAGCTTCGACGTGGCGCCCGGCTACTACCTGTACCGCGAGCAATTCAAGTTCGCCGCCACCGGCGCGACGCTCGGCAAGCCGCTGATCCCCGCCGGCAAGGTCAAGTTCGACGAGACCTTTCAGAAGAAGGTCGAAACGCACCGCGATCAAGTGCGCATCGTTGTCCCGGTCAAGCAAGCCGGCGGCAGCTTCAGGCTCGCAGTGAACTACCAGGGCTGCGCCGACAAGGGCCTGTGCTACCCGCCCCAGCAGATGCGTGCCGACGTGAGCCTCGCGGCGTTCGGCGGCACCGGCAACGTGACTGTGCTGCCCGGCCGCGAGATGCCGATCGCCGGCGCCGAAGCCGCCGATGCACCTGCGCGTAGTGCTCACTCCGCCATCGAGCGCGTGCTTCAGTCTGGCGCGCTGTGGCAGATCGTTGCGGCATTCTTCGTCGCGGGACTCGGCCTCGCGTTCACTCCATGCGTGTTGCCGATGGTGCCGATCTTGTCGTCCATCATCGTTGGCAAGAGCGGCGACGCGTCGGCACGGCGTGGACGAAGCTTTGCGTTGTCGCTCAGCTATTCAGCCGGTGTCACAACGATCTACACGGGGCTGGGGATCGCTGCCGGCTTGGCCGGTGGGGGGCTCGCGGCGTATCTGCAGAACGCTTGGGTGCTTGCGCTGTTTGCGCTGACGCTGGTGGTCCTTTCGCTGTCGATGTTCGGCGTCTACGAGCTTCAAATGCCGGCCGCGCTGACCGGCCCCCTCACCCACACCTGTCAGCGCTTGCCGGCCGGCCGGTTTGCCGGCGTCTTCGCGATGGGCGGCGTGTCGGCCCTCATCGTCAGTCCCTGCGTTGCGGCACCCCTCGCCGCGGGCTTGGTCTTCATCAGTCAGCGCGGCGACGTCGCCCTGGGCGCAGCGGCTCTGTTCGCGCTGGCTATCGGAATGTGCGTGCCCCTGTTGCTGGTCGGCGCATCGGCCGGCGCGCTGCTGCCGAAGGCCGGTGCCTGGATGGACTTGGTCAAGCGCATATTCGGGGTCGTGCTGCTCGCGGTGGCGGTGTTCCCGAACAGCTGATCCTTGCACTGTGGGGGGCCTTGCTCATCACGATCGCCGCCGTGCTGATCGTCGGTGTGCCCGGCCTTGGCCGTGCCGGCTGGGCTCGCGTTGCGTTCGCTGCGGTGTTCGGGCTGTTCGGTGCGCTGCAAGTCGTTGGCGCCGCCACCGGCGGCGTCGACCCGCTCAAGCCGCTGGGCCATTTTCGACAAGCCGGCGAAGTGCAAATACCCGTGGCCTTTCGCTTCGTTCGCAGCGTCGCCGAACTCGATGCCTCGCTGGATGCGGCTCGCAGTTCGGGGCAGCCTCTGATGCTCGACTTCTATGCGGACTGGTGCGTGTCGTGCAAAGAGATGGAGCGCTTCACCTACAGCGACCCTGCAGTGCGCGCCAAGCTCGCGAAGGCGGTGCTGCTCAAGGCCGATGTCACGAAGAACAACGCTGAAGATCGTGAACTGCTGAAGCGCTTCGGCCTGTTCGGGCCCCCCGGTACGATCTTCTTTGACACCCAAGGCCATGAGGTGGCGGACGCCCGCGTGATCGGCTACCAGAGCAGCGACCGCTTCCTTCAGACGCTGGCTCAGGCGGGTCTGTAGAGGCAGTTGAACTTATCCGCTGTGCTATAGTCACAGGCTCAGTCGCGGGGTGGAGCAGTCTGGTAGCTCGTTGGGCTCATAACCCAAAGGTCGTAGGTTCAAATCCTGCCCCCGCAACCAAGAATCAAGCGGCTTAGACCGCGAGCAAAACGCCAACCGGAAGGTTGGCGTTTTGCTTTCCGCACGGCATGCGAATGTCACCGACTCTTCGCGCTGCCTCAGCCCGCCGACCGTGGCCCTTCCAACGACGCCTTCGCGAGCCGCGCGACCTGTGCCTCGTAGGCCTGGATGAAAGCGTGGCCGAAGATCGAGTCGAAGTCGTCTTCGATCTCGCGCATGATCTCGGCATGCTGTTCGGCGTAGCGTTCCCACAGCTTGGCCTTGTGGTTCACCGGCAGCAGGTTGTCCCACATGCCTTTGGCGGCCAGACGCGACTCGAGCATCTGCGGGTCGAAGCGCGCGAGCACGGCTTCGAGCGCCGCGCGCATGCCGGCCAGCACCGCGACCTCGTGCAGGCGCAGGTCTTCGAACGCATCACGCAACGCGGCCAGCGGCGAAATGAAGCCACGCTGCGGTGGCCCGAGCAGATGGCCGAGCGCTGCGTCGGCGTCGGGCGAGAACTTGAGCGGATTGTTCTCACGCGATTGCGGCAAGGTCAGATTGGCGCCGAGTTCGCGCTTGGCGATGCTGCGGGCCGCCAGCAGCCCGAGGGTGCCGTCGATCGCGGTTCGCAGCAGCGCGCCGATGAGCTGCATCTGAGACGGCGCGAGCGTGCCCGATTTCGGCATGGCAACGCCCAGTCCGGCGAACAAGGACTCGATCAACACATCGGCCGACGCTGGCGAGCTCGGCGGTGGGCGAACTCCAGCACCCGTCGGATCGCCGATCACCAGATCGATGTCGTGCGTCATGCCACGCGAATCCGCTGGTGTGTCCAGGTTGGCGGCATGCAAGAGGTCGTGGAACACACTCGGTCGGCCGCCCTGCGAAGCGGGGCCTAGCGGCGCAAGAGGCTCGTCGGCAAGCGCCTCGCGCGATTTCATCGGCGCCGCCATCGCCGGAGCCGCATCCTCGACCCGAAGAACGAACGGACCGATGCAAATCTCCGACCCCGGCTCGAGCGGATAGTCGGTTCCGGGCTCGATCGGCACGCCGTCGAGCTCGACCGGAAGGTTGGTGCTGATCATGCGAATCACATGGCGACCGTCGCGCACCGCCACCTGCAAATGCTTGCGCGAGATGTGCCGCTCGGCGTCGGGCAACACGAGGGCGCAGTCCGCGCCGCGCCCAATATCGCCGCCGGCTTCGCCGAAGCTCGCTGCCAGCGGCGAGTCGAGGGTCTCGCCGGCTCGTGAAACGAGACGGATCACGATCATCTGAACCGCTCCCGGTCCTTAGGCAACCAAAGTGTGCCGGGCGATCTTAGAACCTATCCGTGAATAAGACGACCCTGCGTTGCAACTACAAAGCGATGAATGCAAGGCGCGGGCCGACGTCCAGGCTTTACGCCTGGACTAGGCCGCAACGCCGCAGACGCGCTTTGTAGCGTTCTTGCCCCGGTACGCGTCTGCGCCGGCGTTGACTCTAGGGGTCGTCCACCCCCTAAAGGGTAGGGCACGGACGATTGACAGTGTGCGACCGCGAGGTCTAGATTGCTTGGGGGACAGATGTACACTCTGGCGAGGCGCTCGACATGTTGCGTGTATTGATCCTGGCTGCAGTGTTCGCTTCGTCGTGCAGCGCTGTTGCTGTCGCAACCGCTGCCGATGCGTGGGGCACGATCACGATTCTCGAAGGCGATGCGCTGATCTATCGCGGCAGCGGACGTTTGCATGCGAGCGAAGGCGTTCGACTGATGGCCGGCGATATCGTCGAGACCGCTGCATCGACATTTGCGCAAGCCGAGCTCGCCGACCAATCGGTCGCGCAATTCGGTCCCACCACGCGGGTGATGATCAACGGCTCGGTGACGCGACAGAAACCCGAGCGCTGGCTGTATGTGATGGACGGATGGGCCAAGGTGACAGGAATGAAACGCGATCCCGCCGCGGGGCCGGGCTTCGACCTGCGCACGCCGCTGTTCGAGATGCCGGCCAATACCGCGGTGGTCGTGCTGCGTGGCGCGCCGAGCGAAGTCAATCTGTTCGTCGAACGCGGCGAAGCGCGTATCGCCGAGCGCCAAGCCAGCGCCAACCCGACTCCACTCACGCTCAAGGGCGGCGACTTCTACCGGCGCAAATCGCTCGCGCGCGGCGTGGTCAATCCGGGCTCGATGCAGACCTTCGTCGACGAGATGCCGCGCTACTTCCGCGATTCGCTGCCGCTGCGCATCGATCGATTCCGCGACCGGCCGGTGCAGCCCACCGAAGCCTCCGACTTCGCTTATGCCGACGTCGAGCGCTGGCTGAAGGCCGAACCCGCGCTGCGCCGCCCCTTGATGCAGCGCTGGCGCGGCAAGGCGCGCGAGAGCGCATTCCGCTCCGCGCTGGTCGCCAATTTGTCCGCCCACCCCGAGTGGGATCCGATCCTGTTTCCCGAGAAGTACCGTCCGAAAGAGCCGGCGCCGCGCGCCGCTCATGCGGCCCTGCGCTCGGCCAGTGCGGCGGCGTCCGCACCCTGACGGAGTTGTTCCATGAAGCTGCTGCTGAAATTCAATCTGGTGTTCGTGCTGATCTTCGCGCTCGCGTTGGCGGCCACGAGCTACGTGTCATGGACGCTGCTCGAGCGCAACGCGCGCGAAGAAATCGCGCAGAACGCGCGGCTGCTGATGGACACCGCGCTCGCAGCACGCACCTACACCTCGTCGCAGGTCAACCCGCTGCTCGAAACGCAAATGAAGTACACCTTCCTGCCGCAGTCGGTGCCGGCCTATTCGGCAACCGAGGTCTTCAGTGACTTGCGCAAGAAGCACACCGAGTACGGCTACAAGGAAGCGGTACTGAACCCGACCAACCCGCGCAACCGCGCGGTCGAATGGGAGGCCGACATCATCACGCAGTTCCGCGG
>VBCQ01000046.1 GCA_005882155.1 Betaproteobacteria bacterium | reverse complement strand
CGCAACGAAATTCAGGCTGATCTGCCGCATCTGCTCGCCGAAACCTGGCATCAGCTTGTCGGCCACGGCGAGCGTCGCTTCGGGCGTCACGTCGCGCGGCGCCGGGCCGGTGCCGCCGGTGGTCAGCACGAGGTCGCAATGCGCTGCGTCGACGAGCTCGCGCAGTGCCGCGCTGATCGCGTCTTGCTCGTCGGGGATCAGCCGCGTCTCCCAGCTCATCGGGTTGCGCACCGCGCGGCTCAGCCAGTCCTTCAGCGCCGGGATGCCCTTGTCTTCGTAGACGCCGCTCGATGCACGGTCGCTGACCGAGACGACACCGATGCGCACGGGTTCGTAGCTACTCATGGTCGGCTTGCTCACGAATGAATTTGAACAGCTCGCGAAAGGCCTTGCCGCTGCGCTGCTCGGGCACGACGGCGGCGTCCTTGCGCGCTGCACGAATGAGGCTGCGCAGTTGCTGCAGGTCGCTGTCGGGATGCTTTGCGGTCCAGCGCGTCAACGCGTCGTCGCTTGCGACGAGCTCGGCGCGCCAGCGCTCGGCTTCATGCAATGCGAGCGAGTCTTTCGCGCGGCCGAGCTGCATCGCAGCGACCGCTTCGCGCAGCGGCTCGGGGTCGGCGCGGCGCATCAGCTTGCCGATGTACTGCATCTGGCGGCGCCGGCCTTCGTGCGAGCGCGTCGTCTTGTACTCGCGGATCGCGTGGAGCAGCGATTCGTCTATCGGCAAGCCGGCGAGCCGATCGTCGGGCAGCGCCACGACCGCCTCGCCCAGATCCTGCAACTCGTGCGAGGCCTTCTTCAGCTGGGTCTTGCTCGGGCGCTCGATGTCGTGTGCGATCGGCGGCGCGTCGGCAGGTTCGGCAGGGGGTTGCGCGCGCATGGTCTTGCAGTGGATGAGAGGAGAGGACGCCGGGTATGATAGCCGCGCCGCTCGCGCCGCCAGTCGCTCACCCGGACCCTTCATGCCCCTCACCGCATCGCTGCCCGCCCCCTCCACCCGCACTGGTTTCGCCTATTCGCGCGAGCAGTTTCAGCAATTGGTGGACGACACGCTCGCGCATGCGAAATCACTTGGCGCGAGCGACGCCGGCGTCGAAGTCTCCGAAGGTGTGGGCCTGTCGGTATCGGTGCGCAAAGGCGAGATCGAAACGATCGAGCGCAACCGCGACAAGTCGATCGGCGTGTCGGTCTACCTCGGGCAGCGGCGCGGCAACGCGAGCACGTCGGACTTCTCGCGCGCGGCGTTGCGGCAGACGGTGCAGGCGGCCTACGACATCGCCCGCTTCACCGCCGAGGACCCGGCTGCGGGCTTGCCCGACGAGCAGGACTTGGCACTCGGCGAGGCTGCCACGCGCGACCTCGACCTTTTCCATCCGTGGAACATCGATGCCGAGCGCGCGGTCGAGATCGCGACGCGTTGCGAGCGCGCCGCGCTGGCGGTCGATCGCCGCATCACCAATTCGGAGGGCGCCGGCATCTCGGCGCAGCAGTCGCATTTCTTCGCCGGCAACACGCGCGGCTTTCGCGGCGGCTATGCGAGCTCGCGTCATTCGCTGTCGGTGGCGCCGATCGCGTCGCTACCGGGAGTCGGGGGCGACAACATGCAGCGCGACGCTTGGTACAGCTCGATGCGCGCACCGCAAGACCTCGCTGCACCCGAAGCCGTGGGCCGCTACGCGGCCGAGCGCGCACTGTCGCGCCTGAACTCGCGCAAGGTGCCGACCTGCGAAGTGCCGGTGCTGTTCGAGTCGACGGTCGCCGCCGGCTTGCTCGGCTCGTACGTGCAGGCGACGAGTGGCGGCGCGCTGTACCGCAAGTCGAGCTTACTGCTCGACTCGCTCGGCAAGCCCGTGCTGCCCGATCACATCGACATTCACGAAGACCCGCATCGGTCGCGCGGCAAGGGCAGTGCGCCGTTTGACGACGAGGGCGTCGTCACGCGCGTGCGTGACGCTGTGAAGGGCGGCGTCGTACAGGGCTACTTCTTGTCGAGCTACTCGGCGCGCAAGCTCGGCATGCGAACGACCGGTCACGCCGGCGGCTCGCAGAACCTCACGCTGACGAGCCGCCTCACCGATCCGTCGGATGACCTCGAAGCAATGCTGCGCAAGCTGCACCGCGGCCTGTTCGTCATCGAGCTGATGGGGCAGGGCGTCAACTACGTAACCGGCGACTACTCGCGCGGCGCGGCCGGCTTCTGGGTCGAGAACGGCCGCATCGCTTACCCGGTGCATGAAATCACCATCGCCGGCAATCTGCGAGAGATGCTGAAGAACATCGTCGCGGTCGGCGCCGATGCCTACACGCTCGGCGGCAAGACGATCGCGTCGGTGCTGATTCAGCGCATGAAGATCGCGGGTTCGTGAGCGACGCAAGCGCGCTCGGCAGCACCGCAGTTGACAGGTATTTTGCGCACGGGTAAATCCCGGTGAGGTGACCAATACCCCCTCCTAGAATGCGCCGAGCCTCGATTCTTTCGCCTCATCACAAGGAGATTTGCATGGAACGTCGTTCCTTCATTCGTCAGACTGGTTTGGCCGGGGTGCTTGCCGCCGGCATGGCTCCTGCTGTCGTGCACGCGCAGGCCAACATCCGCTGGCGCCTCGCGTCGAGCTTCCCGCGCTCGCTGGACACGATCTTCGGCGGCGCCGAGGTCTTCGCGAAGAAGGTTTCCGACCTGAGCAGCGGCAAGTTCCAGATTTCCACCCATGCCGGCGGCGAACTGATGCCCCCGTTCGGCGTGGTCGACGGCGTGCAAGGCGGCACCGTTGAAGTCGCGCACACCGCGCCGTACTACTTCTTCGGCAAGGATGAAACCTTTGCCATCGCCTGCGCAATTCCGTTCGGCCTGAACTCGCGCCAGATGACCGCGTGGATGTACGAAGGCAACGGCTTGAAGCTGATGCGCGAGTTCTATGCCAAGTACAACATCATCAGCTTCCCCGGTGGCAACACCGGTGCGCAGATGGGTGGCTGGTACCGCAAGGAGATCAACAGCCTCGAAGACATCAAGGGCCTGAAGATGCGCATCGGCGGCTTCGCCGGCAAGGTGCTCGAGCGCATCGGCGGCGTGCCGCAAAACATCCCCGGCGGCGAGATCTACCAGGCGCTCGAAAAGGGCACGATCGACGCGGCCGAGTGGGTGGGCCCGTATGACGACAAGAAGCTCGGCTTCAACAAGGTCGCGCAGAACTACTACTACCCCGGTTGGTGGGAAGGCGGCCCGCAGCTCGACATCATGATCAACACCAAGGCCTACGAGGCCCTGTCGCACGAGTACAAAACCATCATCGAAGTCGCAGCATCGTTCGCGCACGTCGACATGCAGGCCAAGTACGACGCACGCAACCCGGCGGCGCTGAAGGAACTGGTGGCGGCCAAAGTCAAGCTGCTGCCGTTCCCGAAAACGGTGATGGACGCGGCATTCAAGGAGTCGATGGCGCTGTACAGCGAGCTGAGCGCGAAGAACGCCAACTGGAAGAAGGTCTACGAAGACTATTCGAACTTCCGCCGCGACCAGAACCTGTGGTTCCGCTTCACCGAATCGACCTTCGACCGCTACATGCAAAGCGTGCAGCTCTGAGTGCGGTCTTCACTCTCCAATGCCCCGCAGTGCGGGGCTTTTTTTTCACCTGCGGTGAACGAATTTCTCGCTTGAGACCCGCTACTTCTTGCTGTCCTGCTGCATCGACCGCTGCAACGCCTTCATCGGATCCTCATCCGTGGGCGTCACCAGTGGTGGGGCCGATGACGCGCCGGCTGCCGCATCGGTCGCGTTCTGCTGCTTCTGCATTTGCTGGAACACCTTGTCGGCATCGATGGTCTCTTCTTTCACGAGGCCGCTCGACACCAGGCCGGGGAACGCAATCACCAGGCCGACCATGACGACCTGGATCACGACGAAGGGCACGGCGCCCCAGTAGATCTGCCCGGTCGTTACCTTGGCGAGCGACCGGCCGGTGAGCTTGTCGGTGTAGTCCGCATGCGGCGCGACGCTGCGCAGATAGAACAGCGCGAAGCCGAACGGCGGGTGCATGAACGAGGTCTGCATGTTCACTGCGAGCAGCACGCCGAACCAGACGAGATCGATGCCGAGCTTGTCGGCCACCGGCCCGATGAGCGGGATCACGATGAACGAGAGCTCGAAGAAGTCGAGGAAGAACGCGAGGAAGAAGATCAGGATGTTGACGACGATCAGGAAGCCGAGCTGGCCGCCGGGCAGGCTCGTGAGCAGATGCTCGACCCACTTCGGCCCGTCGACGCCCTGGAACGACAGGCTGAACACCGTCGAGCCGATGAGGATGAACAGCACGAAGCACGACAGCTTCATCGTGCTGTCCATCGCCTGACGCAACAGCTTCACATCGAGCCGGCGCCGTGCGAGCGCCATCACCAGCGCGCCGGTCGCGCCCATCGCGCCGCCTTCGGTCGGCGTTGCGACACCGAGGAAGATCGTTCCGAGCACGAGAAAGATCAGACCGAGCGGCGGGATCAGCACGAAGGTCACGCGCTCGGCCATGCGCGACAGCAGACCGAGCTTGGTGACGCGGTTGACCACCGCGAGAGCGAACGCGACACCGACGCCGACGCACATCGACGTGACGATCACTTCGTCGGTCGCGACGCTCGCGGGCCGTGACTTGGCGAACAGCCATGCGGCGGCCACCGACAGCACGACCAGCACGCCGAGCGAGCGTAACCCGGGTGTGCCGTCGTCTTCGCGGATCGTGCGAGCTTCCTTCGGCAGCGCCGGAACCGACTTCGGCTGGATGAAGCTGATGATCAAGACGTAGGCGATGTACAGCGCGGTCAGCACGAAGCCGGGGATGAACGCGCCCTTGTACAAATCGCCGACGCTCTTGCCCAGCTGGTCGGCCAGCACGATCAGCACCAGCGAAGGCGGGATGATTTGCGCGAGCGTCCCCGACGCCGCGATCACGCCGCTGGCGACGCGCCGGTCGTAGCCGTAGCGCAGCATGATCGGCAGCGAGATGAGGCCCATCGAGATCACCGACGCGGCGACCACGCCGGTGGTGGCCGCGAGCATCGCGCCGACGAGGACGACCGCGTAGGCGAGGCCGCCGCGGATCGGGCCGAACAGCTGGCCGATCGTGTCGAGCAGGTCTTCGGCCATCCCCGATCGCTCGAGGATCAGGCCCATGAAGGTGAAGAACGGAATTGCGAGCAGCGTGTCGTTCTGCATGATGCCGAACATGCGCAGCGGCAGCGCTTGCAGCAGCGACGCCGGCAGCAGCCCGAGCTGCACGCCGAGGAAGCCGAAGAACAGCCCGCAGGCGGCGAGCGAGAACGCCACCGAGTAGCCGAGCAGCATGAAGACGATCAGGCTGGCGAACATGATCGGTGCCATGTTCGCCGACAGGAAGTCGATCATTGCTTGCTCCCCGTTGCCGCTTGCTCGCGCGCCGCGACTTCCTTTTGCAGCAGGAATTCAGCCAGCTCTTCCTCGGCGCTCTTCGCTTGCTGCGGATGCGTCGGGTCGGGGATCAGCCCCTTCAGGAACGCGATGCGCTTGATCAGCTCCGAGATGCCTTGCAGGCCGAGCAGAAAAATGCCCGCCGGCAGCAGCGCGAACACCGGCCAGCGGATCAGCCCGCCGGCGTTCTGCGACATCTCGCCGGAGACGTAGGCCTTGATCACCAGCGGCATCGCCAGCGTGATGACGACGACGACGAACGGGAACAGGAACACGCAAATTCCGATGATGTCGATCCAGATCTGCTTGCGCTTGGACAGGTGACCCGAGATCACGTCGATCTTCACGTGCGCCTGGCGCATCAAGGTATAGCCTGAGGCCAGCAGGAACACGCCGGCGAACAGATACCACTGGATCTCGAGGAAGGCGTTCGAGCTCATGTTGAAGAGCTTGCGGACCGCAGCATTGGTGGCGCTGATCAGCACCGCAGCGAGGACCAGCCAGGCGACCCAGCGACCGACGAACTCACTGATCCGATCGATCAGGCGTGACAGCGAGAGAAGAGACGACACGGGTGGGCCTCCGGTGGTTGAGTCTTCGCAAGGCGACAGTGGCTCGCCCGACTGGCGCCCGATTCTATGGGTGGGCCTTCGCGCGGGCCCTGCGTGTTTGCTCTATGAGCGGCCGCTGCAAGTCAGTGCGCTTCTCGCACCGGCGATGCAGGCTCGCATCAGACCCGAGGCGCCGCATGCGCACAACCGGTGTTTCGATTACGTGGTACTACGCGCCGCCAAAATCGCGGCAATGCTCGACCGCATAGCGGATCAACTCGGCCTGGCCTTCGAGCTTGAGCTTGCGCTTGATGTTCTGTCGGTGCGACTCGACGGTGCGCACGCTCAAGTCGAGCTCCTGCGCGATCTGCTTGCTCGATCGGCCTTTGGCGAGACAGGCCAGGATCTCGCTTTCGCGCAAGGACATCACCGGCCGCGGTGTCTGCGCACGGAAGAGTCGGCCCGACACCGCAGGGCTCAGAAAGCTGCCGCCCGACGTCACTGCCGCAATGGCATCGATGATGTCGCTGGCCGGCGCGTCCTTCAGCACGTAGCCGCGCGCACCCGAGTGCATCGCGCGGTTCACGTACTCGGGGTTGTCGTACATGCTCAGCATCAGCACCAGCAAATGCGGTTGCTCGGCGATGAGCCGGCGGGTCAGTTCGATGCCGTTGACGTCCTTCATGCCGACGTCCATCAGCACCAAGTCGGGGTGCGTGAGAGCCACCTGGGCCGAGGCTTCTTGCGCGTCGCCGGCTTCGCCGACCACCTCGAGGCCGGGCACGCTGCCGAGTCGCGCCTTCAGCCCCTCGCGGACCAGCGGATGGTCGTCGACGATCAGCAAGCGCGTCATGGGGCGACGCTCGGCGCCTGCGCAAACCGGCGCAGCGCGGCGGCCGGCACGTCGGCCACGACCTGGGTCCGGCCGGGCCGCGAATGCACGGCGAAGCTGCCGCCGATCGAGGCCAGTCGCTCGCGCATGTTGCGCAGACCGATGCCGCGCTGCGGATGGTGTTGCACCGCGTCGACGTCGAAGCCACGGCCATCGTCGATGACGCGAAGGCGCAGACCGCGCGCGCCGTAAGCGAGCCGCATCGCCACGCGGCCGGCTTGCGCATGCTTCTCGATGTTGGTCAGCGCCTCTTGCGTGATGCGAAACAGCACGGTGTTGATTTCGTCTGGCAGATGCGCCGCTGCCCCACGCACCCGCACGCTCAATTGCATCCGGCTGTGCGCGCCGAACTCCTGCCCCAGGTGATCGAGCGCCGCGGGCAGCCCGAGCACGTCGAGCTCCGCGGGCCGCAGCCGGTGCGAGATGTTGCGCACCTCGCCCAACGCAGTCTTGAGTCGATCGAGTGCCTTTGCCAAGGCCGGCGGCGCGGCAACGCCCAGCTGTGCAATGGCCGACTCCAGCAGCAGCTTGATCGACACCAGCGTCTGGCTCGTGCTGTCGTGCAATTCACGGGAGAGGTGAGCGCGCTCGGTCTCCTGCGATTGCACCACCTGGCGCGCGAGCAGCCGCAGCTTGGCGTCCGCAATGCGTGACTCGCTGACATTCAGCGCGAGGCCGCAACCACCGATCAATGCGATTCCGAGGACCGCGATGCCGGCGATCCACCACATCGTCGTCGCGATGTTGCCCGTGACCTGGCGGTCGAGCTGGGCCATCGTCGCTTGCACGTCGTCGAGGTAGAGGCCGGTGCCGAGCATCCAGTTCCAGCGCGGCAGCGCGACCACATAGCCGAGCTTGGGCGCGACTTGCTGCATCGACGGCTTGTTCCACAGGTAGGGCACGAAGCCCCCGCCGTCGCGCGCTTTCGCGATCAGCCGCTGGATCACCGGCGAGCCGCTCGGATCGCGCAGCTCCCACAGGTTGCGCCCCACCAGCTCGGGCTGCCGCGGGTGCATCAGGTTCTTGCCGGAAAAGTCGTACAGAAAGAAGTAGCCGTCGCTGCCGTAGTCGAGCGCGGCAAGCAGACGGATCGCCTCTTGCTTCGTCGCGTCGTCGTTCCTGCCCGATGCGTACAGCGGTTGGACGGTGCTTTGGGCCAGGGCGACATAGTGACGCAGCTCGGCTTCTTTCGACGCCATCGTGGCGGCCTCGACCAACGCGCGCTCGCGTGCCGCGAGGTCGCGCTCCTGGTGGCTGACGGCTGCGGCAATCAGCGCCAGCGAGCCCACCAGCGGGATCACCGCAAGCAGGATGAACTTGAGCTTGAGGCGCATCGAGCTGTGCGCCGCGGATCAGCCGCCGGTCGCCGCGCGATAAAGCTTGCCCGAGCGCGTGCCGCTGCGGCAGAACGCGAGGATGGGCTTGGGCAGCGAGGCGAGCAACTCGGCGAAGCTGGCGATCTCTTCGGGGCTCTGGAAGTTCGGCGCGACCGGCAGGAACGCGTAGTTGAGTCCTGCTGCCTTGGCTGCTGCTTCGATGCTCGCATTCGTCGGTTGATTCGGTCCGCCTTCGAAGTCGGGCCGGTTGTTGATCACGCTCTTGAAGCCGGCCTGCGCCAGCGCGGCCATCGCTTCGGGGCCGAGTTGCGGAGCGACGCAGACGTCGTTGCTGAGCTGCTGAACTTGGATCGCCATGCGAGCCCCTGAGAGTTACTTGGTCAACGCCTGCTTCACGGCGGCCGACACGATGCTCATGTCGGCCTTGCCGGCGAGCCGCGTCTTCACCGCGCCCATCACCTTGCCCATGTCGCCGGGGCCTTTGGCATTGACTTCGGCGACGATCTTCGCGACCTCGGCAGCGACCTCCTCGGCACTGAGGCGCTGCGGCAGATAACCTTCGAGCACCTTGAGCTCGGCGGTCTCCTTGTCGACGAGATCGGCGCGCCCCCCAGCGGAGAACTGGGCGATCGAGTCTCTGCGCTGCTTGATCAGCTTGTCGATGATGGCGACGACAGCGGCATCGTCGAGCGTCACGCGCTCATCTACCTCTTTCTGCTTCAGTGCGGCGAGCAGACCGCGGATCGTCAGCAGCCGCGGCGCGTCTTTGGCGCGCATCGCGGTCTTCATGTCTTCGGTGATTTGGTCTTTGAGATGCATAGGACGCTCCGCCGAATTTAAAAAGCCCGCGGGCGCGGGCTTTGTTGGATTTCTTGGGTGCCCCGCGTTCAGTACAGGCGCTTGGGCAATTGCATGCTGCGGATGCGCTTGAAGTGGCGTTTGACGGCTGCCGCCTTCTTGCGCTTGCGCTCGGCGGTGGGCTTTTCGTAGAACTCGCGGGCACGCAGATCGGTCAGCAGGCCGAGTTTTTCGATGGTGCGCTTGAAGCGGCGCAGTGCCACATCGAACGGCTCGTTTTCTTTGACGCGAATCGTAGTCATGTATTCAGTGAGTCCTTGACGTTGCCTAGAATTTGCGCTCGGTGCCCGGGGAGCTGCCCCTGATCGCGGCGCGGTGTGCCAGCAAAGGGTGGGATTATAGCCGGGCAATTTTCGGGCCGCAATTTCACACCAATGGCGCCGTCACGATGCCTCCATCGCACGCGCGCACGCGGCGGCGCTGGCCCAGGCCCATTGGAAGTTGTAGCCGCCGAGCCACCCGGTCACATCGACCACTTCGCCGATGAAGTAGAGGCCGCGAAGAGTGAGGCTTTCCATCGATTGCGAGCTCAGTCCGCGCGTGTCGACGCCGCCTGCCGTGACCTCGGCCTTGCGGTAGCCCTCGGTGCCGCTAGGCACCAGAACCCAGCGTTGCAGGCCGGCTGCGAGTTGCTCGAGGTCGCGGTCGCGCGCCTCGGCCATCGCGCGCTGCGCCAAATCGGGCTGTACAGCGAGCCAGGTCTCGGCCAGGCGTCGCGGCACGACCTCGGCCAGCTCATTGCCGACGTGGCGACGCGATGTCCTCTTCGCCGACAACAGCCTCGCTGCGAGGTCCTGCCCAGCCGCGAGGTCGAGTGAAATCGGCGTGCCGGGCTTCCAGAAAGTCGAGATCTGCAGGATCGCGGGGCCGCTCAGCCCGCGGTGAGTGAACAGCAGGTCTTCGACGAACTCGCCGCGCGCCTTGCCGCTGCCGGTGCGCACCGTGGCCTCGAGCGACAGGCCTGCGAGCGGCACGAACGGCGTCCACGCGGCGGCATCGAAGGTCAACGGGACGAGGGCAGGGCGGGTCTCGACGATCTTGTGGCCGAACTGGCGGGCAATGCGGTAGCCGAAGTCGCTCGCACCGATCTTCGGGATCGACAGGCCGCCGGTGGCGATGACGACGCGCGGCGCGCGTATCGGCCCGCGATCGGTGTCGAGCTCGAAGGCGTTGCCGCTTCGGCGCACGTCGTGCACCGTGCAGGGCTGCCAGTGCGTGACGCCGCCTTGCTCGCATTCGCGCAGCAGCATCTCGATGATCTCGTCGCTGGCGCCATCGCAAAACAGCTGGCCCTTGTGCTTCTCGTGAAACGCGATGCGGTGCCGCTGCACCAGTGCGATGAAGTCCTGCGCGGTGTAGCGCGCCAGCGCTGAGCGGCAGAAGTGCGGGTTGGCCGAGAGAAAGTTCGCCGGCCCGGCTTCGCGATTCGTGAAGTTGCAGCGACCGCCGCCGGAGATGCGGATCTTCTCTGCGATCTTCGGCGCGTGGTCGATCAGCAAGACCTTCAGCCCGCGCTGCCCCGCGATGCCGGCGCACAACATGCCGGCCGCGCCGGCGCCGATGACGACGGCATCGAAGGATTGCATGGCGCGAATTATCGTGGGCCCGACGGCCTCCTAGAATCGCGCCTTGCGGCTGCGCTGCCACCCGATGTCGTCCATCACGATCGCTCCTCCAACGGGCCGCCGGCTCGGCAACGCCGCCTGGGCCTTGCGCGCGCAGTTCTTCGTCTCGGGCGCGTTGTTCGCGACCTGGGGCGTGCATGTGCCGAGCGTCAAGCTGCACTTCGGTCTCGGCGAGCGGGCCCTCGCGATGGCGATGTTCGCATCGGGCATCGGCTCCTTGCTCGCGTTGACGCAGGCCGGACGCGTCGTCGGCCGCTACGGGCCGCGCGCCGTGTCGCTCGTCTGCGGGCTCGTTTGCTCGCTCGGCATCGCATTGCTGCTCAGCTTCGATCGATACGCTGCGCTGGTCGGGCTGATGCTGTCCTACGGCGTCGCCATCAGCCTGTTCGACGTGTCGATCAATGCCGAGGCGATGGAGATCGAGCGCCTGGCCGGGCGGCCGCTGATGAGCGGCTTTCACGGCATGTTCAGCCTCGGCGGGATGGTCGGTGCCGCGGTCGGAAGCGCCTTGCCGGCCGCCGGTGTCACGTCGCAGCAGCACTTGTTCGCTGCCGCACTCGTCGGCGCGATGATCGTTGTCGCTGGCTGCTCGTCGATGCTGCGGATGAAGGGCCCGCCCGCTGTCGGAATCCCCTTGAGCCTGCCTCGCGGGCCGCTCGCCTTGATCGGCGTGCTGGCCGCGATGGGCTTGATCGCCGAAGGCGCGATGTACGACTGGAGCGTGCTCTTCATGAAGCAGGAGCTGCGCAGCGGCGTCGCCGTGGCCGCACTTGCCTACGCGAGCTTCAGCGCTGCGATGGCCGCGGGCCGCTTCGGCGGCGACTGGGTGCGCGCACGCTGGGCGTCGGTGCCGCTGCTGCGCGCCAGCGGCGCGCTCGGCGCGGTCGGAATGGCGCTCGCGCTGCTGGTGCCTCACCCGGCGGCGGCGTTGATCGGCTTCGCACTCGTCGGCCTCGGCTTCGCCAATGTCGTGCCGGTGCTCTTCACCGCTGCGGCGCAGGTGCCGGGCGTGACGCCGGCCCACGGCATCGCGGCGGTCTCTTCGCTCGGCTATCTCGGCATGATGGCCGGTCCACCGCTGATCGGCATCATCGCCGAGGCGCGCTCGCTGACGCTCGGGCTGTTCACCGTGGTGCTCTTCGCTGCCGTGCTGGCCGCATCTGCGCGGCGTGCGCTGCCAGAGTGATCAAGGTCTCCACACGAACGGAAACTTCAGCTGCTTGAAGAAGCCGTTGGGCACGTAGTCGCCGACGACGCCGTATTGGTCCGGCCACTTGCGGTCCGACTGCACCGCGGTGCCGAACAGATGATCGAGGAACGCGAAGTGCGCCGCGTAGTTCTTGTCGATCGCCTCATCGTCCTGCGAGTGGTGCCAGTGGTGGAAGTTGGGCGTCACGATGAGGTAGCGCAAAGGGCCGAGGCGCACGCTGACGTTGGCATGATTGAACACCGCCTGGAAGCCGACGACGACGATGTAGGCGTCGATCACTTCCTTGCTGAAGCCGAGCACGTAGATCGGCGCCAGCACGAGGGTGCGCGTGATCAGCAGCTCGATGATGTGCTGGCGTGATCCCGCGAGCCAGTCCATGCTCTTCACGCTGTGGTGCACCGCATGCAGGCGCCACAGCAATGGCACCTCGTGATACGCGCGATGAGTCCAGTACTGCACCAGGTCGGCGACGAGGATGATGAGGAACAGCGCGACGACGAACGGCAGGTCTTGCACCCAGCCCTGGATGCCGTCCTTCGCCGCCCAGCCGAACAGCTTGTGCACGAGCAGGTTGGTGGCCAGCAGTACGAAGCCGACGACCATGTGGTTGACGACGAAATGGTGGAAATCGGTCTGCCATTCGGCGCGGAACACCGGCTGGTCGCGGCGCAGCGCGAACAGCTTCTCGATGAAGATGAAGATCAGCGTCGAGCCGAGCAGATCGAGGATGAACCAGTCGAGGCCGATGTACGGCGTGTGATCGGCGAAGTCGTTGACCGGAACCTTATGGCCGCCGAGCGCGAGCGTGAGGCCGACGAGCACGAACGCGCTGAACGCGAGCCAGCGCGCGCGACCGAGCACGATGTTGAAGAGTGCGATGCCGCCGGACAGCACCATGGACCAGTAGAGGAGCAGGCGCATCACGTCGACGTTGTACGACTTGCGCAGCTCGGGCGTCGTGAGGTACTCGGGGAAGTGGAATGCGAGCACGCCCAGAAAGCACAGCACCGCAAGCGCCAGCGCGATCACGCCTGAGACCATCCCATGACCCGGCTGCAATGCGCCGTGCGATTCGCTGAGCTGATTGAGTTTGTCGAGTTCGCGCATGCCGGTGGCCCTCCCTGTATGGAGGCGGATTATGGCGAACCTGTCAGGCGGCCAGGGCTTTCGGCAAATGCAAACCCAGACAATCTGCGGCACGCAGCACATCACCGACAACGATGATCGCCGGGCTGCCGATTTGCTCTCGCGACACGGTCGTTACCAGGTCGCGAAGAACGCACTGCACGTGCCGCTGCTGCGGCAGGCTCGCGTGCTGGACGACGGCGACCGGCGTGTCGGCGGCAAGGCCTTGCAGCAAGCCGCGTTGCAACGACTCGATCGTCGCGATGCCCATGTAGATGACGAGCGTGATGCCTTGCGCCGCGGCGGCGGCGAGCGTCGGCCAATGCAGCGCTGCGTCGTCGTGTCGCGCATGGCCGGTGACGAACATCACGCCGTGCGCATGCTCGCGATGCGTCAGCGGCACGCCGAGCGATGTCGCAGCGGCAAGCCCCGAGGTGATGCCGTTGACGACCTCGACATCGATGCCGAGCGCGCGCAGATGCTGCGCTTCTTCACCGCCGCGACCGAATACGAAGGGGTCGCCGCCCTTGAGCCGCACGACGCGCTCGCCCTTCAGCGCCTCGGCGGCCATCAGCTTTTCGATGAAGGCCTGCGGCGTGCTCGCGCAGCCGCCGCGCTTGCCGACGTGAACGATGCGCGCCGACTTGCGCGCGTAGCGCAGCACGCCGTCGCCGACCAGGTCGTCGACCAGCAGCACGCTGGCCGAGCGAATCGCGCGGATCGCCTTGACCGTCAACAACTCGGGATCGCCCGGGCCGGCGCCGACGAGGTGAACGATGGGCTTGCGCTGACTCATGCGCTCATCTCCGACAGCGCCGTGCTGCTCCACGCGGCCAACGCACGGCGGATGCACTCCGACTGCTGCACGAGCGGCGTCGGCGCGGGCTTCTCGCCGCTGACCACCGATTGGATGTAGACGGCGGTCGTCGCCGCGTCGATCGTGCGCGGCAGCACCGGCAGCTCGGTCAGCACGCCTTCCTTGGCGCTCAACGACAAGTCGGGCCGCGGCACGCCGTGCATGAAGACCTCGAGCTTCGGCAGACGGCGCGGATCGGCGACCGGCTCACCTTCGGTGCCGCGCATCAGCATCGCGTTGGCAGCGGTGTGCTGGAGAAACGCCGCCAGTGCCTTTGGCCCGGGTTGCGCAAGCCGATGACCCAGCGCGCATCGAGCAAGCGCGCGAGCGGCGGGCACAGCGCCTCGGTCGCGATGAACACCGGCTCGCGCCGCGCCCAGGCATGCGGGATGTCGCTGCCATCGTGCGCGACCGGCAGGCCGAGGTCATGAAAGATTTCGGCGGTCGTCACGCGGCCGGGATCGCGCGACGGGCCGTGCACCAGCACGGGCACGCCGTCTTGCGCGAGCAGCAGCGCGAGCAGGGCCGTGAGGTTGGGCAGCTTGCGTGCGCCGTTGTACGACGGCAGCACGACCATCGGCGTCGTCGGGCGCAGCGGGATACAGCGCTCTTGCGCCGCGTCGAGAAAGCCGGCGAGCTCCTCGGTCGATTCGCCCTTGATTCGCATCGCCATCGCGAACGCGCCGATCTCCAGATCGGTGACGCGGCCGTCGAGCACCTGGCTCATCAGATCGTAGGCCTGCATCTGGTTCAGCGAGCGAGCGCCTTCCTTGCCGCGGCCAATCTCCTTGATGTACGCCGTAATGCTCATGTCAGCACCCCGCTCGCCGAGTACGGCGATCGACCCTCCGAGAGGGTCGGGCCTTGCTTGGGGCGGCCCGGCGCGGCGTCCCGTGAAAGACGGGTTGGCACTGTCTCATGACTCAAGGATAGTGGCGCAGCGGCGCCACGCCAACCTGCGGCAGGTTCGCCAGGCCGATGTCGCGTGCATGCTCCTCGAATGCCTTGTTGCGCCAGAAGAACGCGCCCGGCATCGTCGTCGGGATCACGAGCACGTAGAACAGCGCGCGGCCGATGACGCTCGTGACGATGGCGGTGGCGCCGACGATGGCCCAGGCGCACGACGTTGACGGCGAACAGCGCGTTGCGCAGCACGAAGGTCTTGCCGAAGGTCGTCGTCTGGATGTAGTACGACGCGCCACCCTCGTGCTCGGCACGCGACATGTCGCGCGCATGAACGATGTGGCCGACGCCTTCGATGACGAGGCCGAGCGTCAGCAAGGCGGCGCAGACGAGCGCCGCGGTGTCGTAGCTCCGGCCGCTCGCGGCGAGGGTCGCGACGAGCACGCTGCCGGCGAGCAGCGAGCCGAGCGACAGCATGCTGCCGGTGAACGCGCTCGACACTTGCCAGTGATCCCAGAACGGCCGCGCCTTGATGCGGTAGCAGCGGTTCATGTAGTACAAGCCCGCCGCGCTCGCGACCACCGCGAGGTAGCCGAATGCGCTGGCGATGCGGCCGGCAGTGACCGCGCCGATCAGCACGTCGGCGTCGATGCCGACGACGCTCGCGAACAGCGCGCGGAAGCTCGAGTTCGCGGCGACGCTGAACGCGATGTGCAGGCCGAGCGCGCCGATGAAGATCGCGATGCCGAGGCCTTCGCGCGAGACCGGCGAATGGCGCAGGTTGTTGAAGCCGCGGTAGAAGCGCTTCGGCTTGCCGAGGTGCATCGTCGACATGAACAGGCCGAATGCGATCAGCATCAAGTCGAGCATCGCGAGCGGTGCATAGACCGCTGACTGGGCAAACGCGACGAAGCCGTCGACGCCCGCTTGCGCGGCAAGAAAGGGCAGCGCGAACGCGCCAGCCGCCGTCTGCGCGGCGAGCGTGAACAGCACCAGCGGATTCTCGCGCGAGCTCAAGCGCTTGAGGTTCCAGTGCGCGGTCCGGCCTTTCTTCTGGTCGATCGCGCTGCGGTAACGGCCCTTGTCGTCCTTGTGATACTTCACCGGCATCGAGTCGGTGCGCTTCATCACGTCGGGCAGTTCCTTGATCTGCTGGAAGCGGATGTTCGGTCGGGTGATCTCGGGCGACGGGAAGCCGGGGATCTCGACGCGCGCCTGCTCGCGCCCTTCGGGGATGTTCTCGATGACGCCGAAGTCGAGCGCGTTGCCGACGCAGGCCGCGACGCAGGCCGGCTTCAGGTTGACCTCGAGGCGGTCGACGCACATGTTGCACTTCGAGACCTGGCCCTTCACCGGGTCGAGCTGCGGCGCGTTGTACGGGCAGACCCAGGTGCAGTAGCCGCAGCCGAAGCAGGTGTCGGGGTCTTGCAGCACCGCACCGTATTCGGCGTGCTTGGTGTAGGCGGCCGTCGGGCAGCCCTTCAAGCACACCGGATCATCGCAATGGTTGCAAGCCATCGAGATATTCATCCGCTTGTAGTCGGGGAAGCTGCCACCCTCGACATAGCCGACCGAGCGGAACGCGAAGTGCGCCGGCGTCTCGTTCTTCTCGGCGCATGCCGCCTCGCAAGCGTGGCAGCCGATGCAGTTGTCTGCGGTGAAGAAGAAGCCGTGCTGCTTGTTGCGGTTCGGGTTGTGGCCGACGGCAGGGTTCTCGTTGATGTACATCGAGCGGCCGACCGGTCGGGCGCCCTCGGTCAGCTCGATCAGATCGATCTTCTGACCGTAGCGGTTGGTGTCGGCGACGATGGGGTCGCGCAGCTTCGCGTAGAGCTGCTCCTCGGTGCGAATCTCCCAGATCTTGCGCGCCACCGGCGGCGGGGCCACGGCGGCCTGCGCGTTGGCGAGTAGCCGCTCTAGGTCCATCGTGCCTTGTTTCATCGCTTGGCTTCCTTCAGAAGGCACGGCGCTCGACGTTCAGTCGAGCGGCTTGGCGCTGGTCGATCTTCTCGACCCGCACAGCGTTCTGCTTGAACGCGGGCTGGCGCGAATACGGGTCGAGCAGGCCGAGCGTCAATCGATTGACGCAGTCGTGGAAATGGAAGGGGATGAACAGCATGTCGCGGCCGACACGCTGCGTCAGCTGGACCATCACGACTGCGTCGCCGCGCCGGCTCACAAGGCGCACATAGCTCTGATGCTCGATGCCGAGATCGTCCGCCGCGTCGGGGTTCATCTCCATGTACGGCGTCGGGCTGAACTTGTTGCAGTTGCCGCGTCGGGGCACTCGTTGTTGTTGACGAAGCGAATCGGGATCAAATTGGCGCGGCCATCGGGTGTCTGGAAAACGCCTTCGGTGTACAGACGCGGGTTGCCGAGGAAGTCTTGCCGCTGCTGCATGTCGAAGCTGTGCGCCGGTCCGATGCGCTGCTCATCGGCTTGCGCTTGCGCTTCGCCGTACGGCCACTGGATGCCGCGCGCCGCCTCGATGCGGTCGTAGCTCATGCCCGAGATGTCGAGCGTGCGGCCGGCACCTTTCGACAGCTCGCGCATCTCCTCGAACGCGCCCTCGGGCGTCTCCGGAAAGTGGATCTTGTTGCGATCCTCGAAGCGCTTGGCCATCTGGTTGAAGATCCAGAAGTCGGGCTTGCTGTCCGCATACGGCGGCAGCACGTTGCGCGTCAGGTTCACGCGGCGCTCGGTGTTGGTGTGGCAGCCTTCCTTCTCGGCCCACACCGCGGCGGGCAGGAACACATGCGAATACTTGTTGGTCTCGACGTCTTCGTAGACATCCTGCACGACGAGGAACTCGAGGTTCTCCATCGCCTTGCGGATGCGCGGCTGATTCGGCATCGAGGTCATCGGATTCGTCGCGATCAGCCACAGGCCCTTGATCTCGCCGCTCTCGATGGCCGGAAAGATGTCGGTCTGCGCGAGGCCGCGCGCCGGCGGGAAGAAGCTCGCGTCAATGCCCCAGAAGTCGGCAACCTGCTTGCGGTCCTTCTCTTTCTCGAGCAAGCGGTAGCCCGGCAGCCCTGAGCACGACGACCACTCGCGCGTTCCCATCGCGTTGCACTGGCCGGTGATCGACAGGCTGGTGCCGCCGGGCTTGCCGATGTTGCCGGTGACGAGGTTCAAGTTGTTGATGTCGACGACGCCATCCGAGCCGTGCGTCGACTGGTTGATGCCCATCGTCCAGATGCTCATCGCCGCCGGCGCCTTCGCATACAGGCGTGCGACTTGGCGGATGCGGTCTTCGTCGATGCCGCAGACATGCTGCGCGGTCTTCGGGTCGTACTCGGCGACCAGCGCGCGCAGCGCGTCGATGCCGTTGGTGTGTGCGGCGATGTAGTCCTTGTCTTCGAGGCCTTCCTTGAAGATCACATGCAGCATCGCGTTGACGAGCACGGTGTCGGTGCCCGGCGTGATCGGCAGATGGATGTCGGCGAACTGCGCCAGCATCGTGACGCGCGGGTCGACGACGATCAGCGGGAACTTGCGCTTTTCAGGCCATCAGGCAGTGCGTGTGCTCGAAGTCGCCGTAGCAGCCGGGCGGGCCGTCGGAACCGAACGAGCGCTTGTAGCCCGACACGGCCGAGGCCATGCACAGGGTGGTGTTGCCGTCGTAGTTGTTGGTGCCGATCTGGCCGCGCACCAGCTTGCCGAGCGTGTAGAACTCTTCGGTGAGCAGCTGGCCGGTGGAGACGATGGCGAACGAGTCGCGGCCGTACTTGGCCTGGATCTCCTTGATCTTCCCCGCGGTGCGGTCGAGTGCCGCGTCCCAGCTCGCGGGACCGAAAGGCAGGTGCGCCTTGTCGCGCATCAGCGGCATCGTGCCGCGTCCCGGCGAGTCGAACAGCTCATGTTCGAGCAAGCCTTTGATGCACAGCTTGCCGCGGTTCACGTCGGCGCCGGCATGGCCGCGGCTGGTGACGATCTTGCCCTTGTCGTTCAGGCCGATCTCGATCGCGCAACCGGTCGAGCAGTAGTTGCACGTCGTGTACTTCCACTGCGCCACTTCCTTGACCGGAATGGCGATGGGCTTGCGAGTGGTGCGGCCGAAGAGCATGCAGGTCTTTCAGGCGGCCGTGCAGACGGGATCAAGCGCGAGCTGATTCAGCTCGTCGATGTCGAGATGAACGACGCCGGCTTCGACCTTGACCTTGAATTTCGTCGTGCAGCCTTCGTCGGGCGACTTTGCGCAGCCGTCTGCCAGACCGATGGTCCAGTTGTGCAGCGGGCAGGCAACGCTCTCACCGAACACGATGCCCTGGCTCAGCGGCCCGCCCTTGTGCGGGCAGCGGTCGAGGAGGGCGAACACCTTGTCTTCGGCGTTGCGGAAGATCGCAACGTCGGTCGCTTGATGGCGCGCGACGCGGCGCGCGCCGAGCACCGGGATGTCGTCGACGCGGCAGATGGATTTCCAATTGCTCATACTTGCCCCAATTTCGAGTACATCCCTGTGACGCCGTCCATCACTTGCAAGATTCGTTCGCTGGTCGTGAACACGTGGCTCATGTGGCGCGGGTCGGGGTTGCCCGGCTTCAGCGTGCGCAGCGCGGATTCGAAGAAGCCCCACTGCATCTGCGCGAGCTCGAGCTCGGCCTTGATCGAGCTCGTCGCTTCGGGCGCGCCCTTCAGCAACTGATGCGCCGCGACGAATTCATCGCGCGCCTTGGTCAATTCGGCGGTCGACGTTGCCGTCTGCACGCCCCAGCTCGCGCTCAAGTACAAGGCCGCCATCCGCTGACTCAACATGCGCTGCCGGCCCGAAATGTTGACGAGGCGTCCGAGCGGCCGGTCCGCCACCTTTTCGAGCTGCCCCGTGCCCTGGTGCGCCAGCGCAAGCACCTTGCTGGCGAGCGCGATCACTTCGTCGGCGTGCGACTTGCCGGGTCGCTCGCCGACCAGCGCCGCCTTGTAGTCGCCCCATGCGCTTTCGAGCTGCGTGTAGGTCGCCTTGATGAGCGGCTGCGGCGCGAACATCTTCAGCTCGACGAGCTGGCGATCGAACAAGGTCATCGAGGCCGCGAGCGTGCGGTCGGCGAGTTCCGGCTCGACGCCCTGGCCGATCGCGAAGTAGCTCTTCGCCATACGCTGGCTCAGCATGCGCTGGCGCCCGGCCTTGTTGATCGCGTCGTTGAGGTCGACGACCTGGGCGCGCGCTGTAACGGGCAGCAGCACCGCACCCGAAGCCCAAAGAATGTCGCGGCGCTTCATACCGTCGCGACCGGGTTGAACTGCCGCGTGTCGACAGTCGCCTTGTCATGCTCGAACCACGGATCAGGCTCGCCGTCGAGCGAGAACTGGAGCCGTTCCCACAGCGCCTTGCGGCCGGCGTGGTCGTCGAGGATCTTCTTCTTCACGTAGTCGAGGCCGACGCGGTTCACGTAGTGCACCGTGCGCTCGAGGTACCAGCCTTCTTCGCGATAGAGCTGAAGGAACGCGCCGCTGTACTCGAGCACCTCTTCGGAAGTCTTCAGCTTGCACAGGAACATCGCGACCTCGGTCTTGATGCCGCCGTTGCCGGCGACGTAGATCTCCCAGCCCGAGTCGACGCCGATCACGCCGACGTCCTTGATGCCGGCCTCGGCGCAGTTGCGCGGGCAACCGCTGACGGCGAGCTTGACCTTGTGCGGCGCGTACATGCGCCACAGCGCGCGCTCGAGGTCCTTGCCCATTTGCGTGCTGTCCTGCGTGCCGAAGCGGCACCACTCGGAGCCGACGCAGGTCTTGACCGTGCGCAGTGCTTTCGCATACGCATGGCCCGACGGCATGCCGATGTCTTTCCAGACGTTGACCAGGTCTTCCTTCTTCACGCCGAGCAAGTCGATGCGCTGGCCGCCGGTGACCTTGACGGTCGGGATCTTGTACTTGTCGACCACGTCGGCGATGCGCCGCAGCTCGTCGGCGGTGGTCTCGCCGCCCCACATGCGCGGGATCACCGAATAGGTGCCGTCCTTCTGGATGTTGGCGTGGCTGCGCTCGTTGATGTAGCGCGATTGCGGATCGTCCTTCGCTTCCTTCGGCCAGGTGCTGATGAGGTAGTAGTTGATCGCCGGGCGGCAGCTCGCGCAGCCGTTCGGCGTGCGCCAGTTCATGCGCTCATGGACCGACGCGATCGTCACCAGGCGCTCGAGGCGAATCGCATCGCGCACCTCCTGGTGGCTGAAGTCGGTGCAGCCGCACATCGCCTTCTTCTTCGGCGTCGCGCTGTAGTCGCCGCCTGCCGTGAACATCAGGAGCTGCTCGACGAGGCCGGTGCACGAGCCGCAGCTCGCGCTCGCCTTGGTCTGCTTGCGCACCTCGTCGAGCGTGAACAGGCCTTTCTCCTTGATCGCCTTGCAGATCGTGCCCTTGTTGACGCCGTTGCAGCCGCAGACCTCGTCGCTGTCGGCCATCGCCGCGGCCTTGTTGTGCCCTTCGTGGCCGGTGTCGCCGATGTTCGATTCGCCGAACATCAGCTTGTCGCGGATGTCGACGATGCTGCGGCCGTCGCGCAGCAGCTTGAAGTACCAGGAGCCGTCGACGGTGTCGCCGTAAAGGCACGCGCCGACCAGCTTGTCGTCCTTGATGACGAGCTTCTTGTAGACGCCGCCGAAGGGGTCGCTCATCACGATCTGTTCGCAGCCGTCGCCGCCGATGAAGTCGCCGGCGGAAAAGAGGTCGATGCCGGTGACCTTCAGCTTGGTGCTCGTCTGCGAGCCGGTGTAGCGGCCGATACCGAACTCGGCGAGGTGCGTCGCGCAGACCTTGCCCTGCTCGAACAGCGGCGCGACGAGGCCGTAAGCGATGCCGCGGTGCGCAGCGCACTCGCCGACCGAGTAGATGCGCGCATCGGTGATGGTCTGCATCGTGTCGTTGACGACGATGCCGCGATTGCAGTGGATGCCGATCTTTTCGGCGAGCTCGGTGTTGGGGCGAATGCCGGCGGCCATCACGACGAGGTCGGCCGGGACTTCGCTGCCGTCTTTGAACTGCACCGCCATCACGCGGCCGTCCTTGTCGCCGATCAACGCCTGCGTTTGCGCGCCGATCATGAACTTGAGGCCGCGCGCTTCGAGCGATTTGCGCAGCAGGTCGCCGGCCACGTCGTCGAGCTGACGCTCCATCAGCCACGGCATGATGTGCACGACGGTGACCTGCATGCCGCGCAGCATCAGTCCGTTGGCGGCTTCGAGGCCCAGCAGCCCGCCGCCGATGACGACCGCGTTCTTGTACTTGGTCGCCGCCTCGATCATCGCGTTGGTGTCGGCGATGTCGCGGTAGGCGATCACGCCGTCGAGGTCCTTGCCCGGCACCGGCAGGATGAACGGATTCGAGCCGGTGGCGATCAGCAAGCGGTCGTATTCGGCTTCGGTGCCGTCTTCTGCGCGCACAATGCGCCGCTTGCGATTCACGCCGACCACTTTCTTGCCGAGCTGCAACGTGATGCCGTTCTCTTCGTACCAGCTGATCGGGTTCAGCACGATCTCGTCGAGCGTCTGCTCGCCGGCGAGCACCGGCGACAGCAGGATGCGGTTGTAGTTCGGATGCGGCTCGGCACCGAACACCGTGATGTCGTACAGGTCGGGCGCGATCTTCAGCAACTCTTCGAGCGTGCGCACGCCGGCCATGCCATTGCCGATCATCACCAACTTCATCTTCTTCATGCGACTCTCCGAACCAACGCGACTTCAGGAACAACCGTTAGCAAGCCCAATGCCAGAATTCCGCAAACATGAGCTTTGACGTCGAGATCGGCCACTTCAGCCTCAAAGGCCCGCGCGAGACCAACGAAGACTTCGCCGCGTCGGTGCGACCCGAAGCCCACGACGAGGCGCGTGGCCTCGTTGCGGCGATTGCCGACGGCGTGTCGAGCGGCGGCCGCGGGCTCGAAGCCGCGCAGACCACGGTGATGAGCGTCGTGCAGGACTACTTCGGCTGCCCCGATACCTGGGACACGACGGTGGTCCTCGATCGATTGATCGGCGCGCAGAACGCCTGGCTCGCCGACCACAACCGGCGCCGCTTGAGTCTCGGCAACGAAGGCGGCGCCGCGATGACGACGCTGACCGCGCTGGTGCTGCGCGGCCATGCGTTCACGCTCGCGCATGTCGGCGACACGCGCGCCTGGCTGTTGCGCGGCGGTGTCGACGGCGACTGCGTTCAGCTGAGTCAGGACCACTGCTTCGACCAGGCCGACCAGCGCAGCCGGCTGACGCGCGCGATCGGCCTCGACGACCGGGTTCGCGTCGACTACCTGCAAGGCGAGCTGCAGATCGGCGATGTGTTCGTGCTGACCAGCGACGGCGTTCACGGTGTGCTCAAGCGCGCGAAGCTCGCGGCGCTGGCGCGCGAGGGCGACGCGCAGTCGGCCAGCGAGACGCTGGTGCGGGCGGCAATCGCGGCCGGTACGCGCGACAACGCGAGCGCGCTCGTCATCCGTGTGCGCGGCCTCGCGCAGGGCCGGCTCGAAGACAGCTTGCTGCAAGGCCGGCAACTGCCGGCGCCGCCGCGCCTGAAGGTCGGCGACCGGCTCGACGGCTACACGATCACCGCGCTGGTGGCCAACACCGGCGTTCATCGCCTGTACCAGGCGCGCGTCACCGACACGCACGAGCTGGTCGCGATCAAGACGCTGCACGAGTCGCGCGCGAGCGACCGCGAAGAGCGCGCGATGCTCGCGCACGAAGCGTGGCTCGGCAGCCGCGTCGCGGCGGGGTCGGGCGAGCATGGCGACGCGGCTTTCATTCGCGTGCGCGAGTCGCAGGAGCCGAGTGCCTTCTACACGGTGTTCGACTGGCATGCCGGGCGAACGCTCGATCAGCTGATGGGCGAGGGGCATCGCTTCGAGGTGCCCGAGATCGTCAACGGCGCGCTGGCCGTGGCGCGTGCACTCGGCCGATTGCATCGCCACGGCGTCATCCACCGCGACCTGAAGCCCGCCAACCTGCACCTCGGTGACGACGGCCAGTGGCGTGTGCTCGACCTGGGCGTGGCGATTTCGGGCAGCGAACCCAAGGCCTTGCGCACCTTGCACGCCGGCACGCCGAGCTACATGAACCCCGAGCAGTGGAGCGGCGACGCGCATGTGCCGGCCGACGCCGGCAGCGACCTCTACGCGCTGGGCGTCACTCTGTACCAATGGCTCACCGGCAAGCTGCCGTACGGCGAGGTCGAGCCGTTTCAGACCGGCCGCTTTCGCCGCGACCCCAAGCCGCCGTCGCGGCTGCGGCCGGACGTGCCGATCTGGCTCGACCATGTGGTGCTGAAGGCGGTTGCACTCGATGCGAAGCAGCGCTTCGAGACCGCCGAGGAGCTCGTGCTCGCGCTCGAGCGCGGTGCTTCGCGACCCCTCGCCGCGCTCGGCGCGACGCCGCTCGTCGCACGCGACCCGACGGCGCTTTGGAAGATCGCGTTCGGCGTCTCGGTTCT
>VBCQ01000264.1:10563-16230 GCA_005882155.1 Betaproteobacteria bacterium | reverse complement strand
TGATGCGGATGTGCGGCGTGTTGCCGATCGTGTGCAGGATGTCGTTGGCGAGCATGCGGGGCTCCATCGAGGATGGCGAATTATGGGGCGCGATAATCCTTGCATGCCTGCACCGCTCGTCAACGACAGCTTCCTGCGCGCCTGCTGGCGCCAGCCGACCGAGCACACGCCGGTGTGGCTGATGCGCCAGGCCGGGCGCTACTTGCCCGAGTACCGTGCCACGCGGGCGAAGGCCGGCAGCTTCATGGGCCTCGCGACCAATGTCGACTTCGCCACCGAGGTGACGCTGCAGCCGATCGATCGCTATCCGCTGGACGCGGCGATCCTGTTCTCCGATATCTTGACGGTGCCCGATGCGATGGGCCTCGGCCTGACGTTCGAATCGGGCGAAGGGCCGCGCTTCGCGTCGCCGGTGCGCGACGAAACGTCTGTCGCGAAACTCGAAGTGCCCGACATGGCGCGGTTGCGCTATGTGTTCGATGCAGTCACGTCGATTCGCCGCGCATTGAACGGCCGCGTGCCATTGATCGGTTTTTCGGGCAGCCCGTGGACGCTCGCTTGCTACATGGTCGAAGGGGCAGGGTCGGACGACTATCGCCTCGTCAAGACGATGCTCTACGCGCGGCCTGACCTGATGCATCGCATGCTCGCCGTCAATGCCGACGCGATCGCGGCGTATCTGAATGCGCAAATCGAAGCCGGCGCGCAAGCGGTGATGATTTTCGACAGCTGGGGCGGCGTGCTCGCCGACCGCGCGTTCCAGACCTTCAGTCTCGCCTACACGCAGCGCGTGCTGCGGCAGGTCAAGACCGTGCACGATGGCCAGCGCATTCCGCGCATCGTCTTCACCAAGAGCGGCGGCTTGTGGCTCGAGGAGATGGCGGCCATCGAGCCCGATGTGCTCGGCCTCGACTGGACGGTGAACCTCGGTCAGGCGCGTGCGCGTGTCGGCGCGAAGGTGGCGCTGCAGGGCAACCTCGATCCGAACGTCTTGTTCGCCGAGCCGCCGCAAATCACCGCCGAGGTCATCGCTGCGCTGGAGAGCTTCGGTCCGCCGCGCAACCCCGACGGCAGCAACGCAGGGCACATCTTCAACCTTGGTCACGGCATCAGCCAGCACACGCCGCCCGAGAGCGTCTCGGTGCTCGTCGATACGGTGCACGAGCAGTCGCGCCGGATGCGGGTAAGCGCTTGACCGCAGCGTGGATCGCTCGCCACGCGGGCCGTTAAATTTTTCGAGAAATCAGCGATCAGGGCTTGACTTATCCCCAAATTTCCTTTTGTAGCCTTCGCTTCAAACCGCATGCTGCAATGCAGCATGCGGTTTGTACAAAGTAGCGCTAAGTCATTGATTCCATTGAGAGTTCTGTGATGCCGCGAAAGTGAGCATCGAACCCCGAATCCGTGCTGGATCAAGCATTTAGCGCGCCTTTGAGCAGGTTGCCCACAAAGTTATCCACAAGGATCGTGGAAAGAAACCAAAAGATCAGCCAAATCAACGGCTTACTCGGCTTCTTTGATGGCAGTTCGAAGTTTGATGCGTAACTCATTGGGCCGTGTTGATGGCTGAGCTGCAGCGCGTTCGCGTCGCTGTCGAGGCGCCGCATCACAGCGGACTGAGCGCGCCGCTGACCTACGCCAGTGAGTGCCCGCTGTTGCCGGGAACGCTGGTGCGAGCGCCGCTTGGCAAGCGCGAAGTGCCAGGCGTCGTCTGGGATAACGGCGCCGACGATGGTGTCGTCAGCGAATTGCGTCCCATCAGCCAGGCGCTTGCGTCGCTGCCGCCGCTGACGGCTGCTTGGCGCGAGCTCGTCGAATTCAGCGCCGGCTACTACCAGCGCGGCATCGGTGAAGTCGCGCTCGCGGTGTTGCCGCCCGAACTTCGCAAGCTCGACGACGCGCAGGTCGCCAACCGCATCGCGAAGTTGCGCAAGCGCCTCGCAGTTTCAGCCGCGCCGGCCACGACGCCGTCGCGTCCCGATCTGAGCACCGAGCAGGCGCAAGCGCTGGCGCAGCTCGATTCGCTGAGCGCGTCGACCGTCTTGCTGCACGGCGTGACCGGCAGCGGCAAGACCGAGGTCTATCTGCGCGCGGCCGAGCGCTGTCTGGATGCGGGCCGGCAGGCGTTGGTGCTGGTGCCCGAGATCAACCTCACGCCGCAACTCGAAGCTCGCTTCGCAGAGCGATTCGCCGGCCGCCACATCGTCTCGTTGCACAGTGCATTGACGCCGGCCCAGCGCCTCGCCAGCTGGCTCGCGGCGCACCTCGGCCTCGCCGACATGGTGCTCGGCACGCGGCTCGCGGTGTTCGCGTCGATGCCGCGGCTCGGGCTCATCGTCGTCGACGAAGAGCACGACCCGTCGTACAAGCAGCAGGAAGGCGCGCGCTACTCGGCGCGTGACCTCGCGGTTTACCGCGGCAAGCGCGAAGCGGTGAGCGTCGTCCTCGGGTCGGCGACGCCTTCGCTCGAGAGTTGGCAGCGCGCCAACGAAGGCCGCTATGCGCGGCTCGCGCTGCCGTTGCGTGTCGGCGGCGGCGTGCTGCCGCAGGTGCGGCTTGTCGACATGAACCAGCAGCCGAAGACGCGCGGCACGAACACGGCGTTGTCGCCACCGCTGGTCGCCGCGCTGCAGCAGCGCATCGCGAGCGGTGAGCAAAGCCTCGTCTTCCTCAATCGGCGCGGCTATGCGCCGGTGCTGCATTGCGGCGACTGCGGATGGAAGAGCGGCTGCCCGCATTGCAGCGCGTGGCGCGTCTTCCACAAGCTCGATCGCACCTTGCGCTGTCATCACTGCGGCTTGACCGAGCGGGTGCCGCGCGCCTGCCCCGATTGCGGCAACCTCGACATCGCGCCGATCGGTCGCGGTACCGAGCGGCTTGAAGAGCAGCTCGCCGATGTGTTGATCGGTGTCGATGGCAGCCCTGCGCGCATCGCCCGCATCGACGCCGATTCGACGCGACTGAAGGGGTCGCTCGAAGCGCAGCTCGGTGCCGTGCATGCCGGCGACGTCGAGGTGCTGGTCGGCACGCAGATGGTCACCAAGGGCCATGATTTCCGCCGCATCACGCTGGTCGCCGCGGTCAACCCCGACACGTCACTGTTCAGCAGCGATTTCCGCGCACCCGAGCGTTTGTTCGCGCTGCTGATGCAGGCCGCAGGGCGCGCTGGCCGCGCCGCAGAGCACGCGGCGCGCAGCGAGATGTGGGTCCAGACCTGGCACCCGCAGCACGCGCTGTACGCGGCGCTGCGTCGGCACGACTTCGAGGCCTTCGCCGCGAGCCAGCTGAAGGAGCGCGAGATGGCCGGCCTGCCGCCGTATTCGCACCTCGCGATGATGCGCGCCGACGCGCGCAGCGCCGACGCGGCTCGCGGATTTCTACAGGCCGCGGCGCAGCTCGCTGCCGGTTTGCCGGGCGCCGATGCGGTGATGGTCTACCCGCCGGTGCCGCTCGGCGTCGCGCGGGTGGCCAACGTCGAGCGCATGCAGATGCTCGTCGAGTCGGTGTCGCGCGTCGCGTTGCAGCGCTTCCTCGCGCAGTGGCTCAGCGCACTGCGCAGCTTGCGCGACGAGCGCAGGAGCGCCGAGCAGCGCATCCTGCGCTGGGCGGTCGATGTCGATCCGTTGTTGATCTAAGCCGCTAAGGCAATAGGCCGGCGACGCGTGCCGCGAGCGCCTGCTTTTGCGTGGTTGCCGTGCCCATGACCGCGAACCCGAGCAGGCTGCCGTCATTGCCGTGGAAGAGCGCGGTACAGCCGTCGTCGGACAGCTCGGTGTCCCAGCTGCCGACGGCGTTGATCGGCGGCGGGCAGACGACGGTCGGGCACGCCGGCGTTTTCACGGTCACCGGCATCGCCGGATAGATCACCGGCGTCGGCGTGCCTGCCAGTGTTGCGGCGAGCGCGCGACCTTGCTGCATCAGCGGCAGCACATACGGCAGTGTGTGACCTTCGACCTCGGCGCAATCGCCGATGGCGTAGACGTGCGGCGCCGACGTCGCGAGCCACCGGTCGGCGACGACGCCGCGATTGACTGCGAGTCCCGCCGCTTGCGCGAGTGCGGTCCGCGGACGCAAACCGATCGCCGACAGCACGAGCTCGGCGTCGACACGGTCGTCGTCGCTCAAGGTCACTCGAAGCCCGTTCGCGACGCGCTCGATTCGCTTCGCCGCGACGTCGAAGCGGAACTGCACGCCCGCCGCTTCGAGCCGCTCGCGCAGGCGTGCGCTGGCCGCTTCGGGCAACAGGCGCGACAGCGGCCGATCGGCAACGTCGATGACGACCGGCGTGATGCCGTGCGCGAGCAGGTCATTCGCGAACTCGCAGCCGATCAGCCCGGCGCCGAGGATCGCGACGCGCTTGACGCCATCGAGCCGCTCGGCGAAGCGCGCGTAGTCGTCGAGGTCGTTGACCGACAGCACCGCATCGGCCGCGTCGCCTTCCAGCGGCAGGCGGATCGGATCCGCGCCGAGCGCGAGCACGAGGTCGCGATAGACCAGCGTTTCGCCATCGTCGAGCGTGATGCGCTGGGCCGCCGTGTCGATGTGCTGCAAATGCGTGTGCGGCCGCACGCTGGCGCCGAGCTCGGCGGCCATCTTGTCGGCGAGCTTCATCACCAGCGTCTGCGCGGTCTTCTTGCTCGCGAGCGCGTTCGACAGCATCGGCTTCGAATAGAAGCCGGCATGGTCGCGGCTGACGACGAGCAGCGGCGTCGCCTTGTCGAGCCGGCGGAACTCGCGCGCGACGCTGTAGCCGGCGAGGCCGGTACCGAGAACGATGACAGGATTCAAGTCGGTGCTTTCGATGGAAAGGTGAAGTGTCTGCGCTGGTTGGTTGCGCGAGTATCGCAAGCGGGCTTCGCTATCATGACCCGCCTTTCTGCTGCCGCCCCGGCCCTCTCCCGCAGTGTCCTCGCCCCCCGCCTCGCTCAACCCCGCGCAACTTGCCGCGGTTCACCATCTCGACGGTCCGTGCCTCGTGCTCGCCGGCGCGGGCTCCGGCAAGACGCGTGTCATCACGCACAAGATTGCGCGTCTCTTGCAGGCCGGCTACGAGAGCCCGCAGATCGCGGCCATCACCTTCACCAACAAGGCCGCGGCCGAGATGCGCGAGCGCGCCAAGCAGCTCGTCGGTCCGCGCGCGGCGAAGAGCCTCGTCGTCAGCACCTTCCATTCGCTGGGGGTGCGCATTCTGCGCAGCGAAGGCGAGCGGCTCGGGCTGAAGCCGCAGTTCAGCATCCTCGACAGCGACGATGTGCTCGGCATTTTGAAAGATGCCGGCGGATCGACCGACAACGCACTGGCACGCCGCTGGCAATGGGCCATCAGCGCGTGGAAGAACCAGGGCCTGAACAGCGAGGACGCCGAAGGCGTCGCTGCGAACGACGACGAGCGCGTCGCGGCGCGCATCATGAAGCGCTACGAAGAGCGGCTTGCCGCTTACCAGGCGGTCGACTTCGACGATCTGATCGGGCTGCCGCACAAGCTGCTGCTGCGCGACGCCGCCGTCCGCGCCAAATGGCAGGACACGTTGCGCTACGTGCTCGTCGACGAGTACCAAGACACCAACGCGATCCAGTACGAGCTGCTGAAGTCGCTGGTCGGCGAGCGCGCGATGTTCACCGCGGTCGGCGACGACGACCAGAGCATCTACGGCTGGCGCGGCGCGAC
>VBCQ01000264.1:0-10465 GCA_005882155.1 Betaproteobacteria bacterium | reverse complement strand
AGCGACTTCGGCGATGGAGAACCGGTCGGCGTCGTCGAGTGCGACGGCGAAGAGCATGAAGCCGAGCGCGCGGTGGCGCGAATCCAGTCGCTGCGCGGCCAAGGCGGCGCGACATCGGAGTCGGGTCGCGTGTGCGACCCGGTGCAGTTCAAAGACTTCGCAATCCTCTACCGCGCCAACCACCAGGCGCGCGTGTTCGAGAAGGCGCTGCGCAAGGCCGGCATTCCGTACAAGGTGTCGGGCGGCCAGAGCTTCTTCGATCGCGCCGAGATCAAGGACCTCTGCGCGTGGCTGCGCTTGCTCGTCAACAACGACGACGATCCGGCGTTTCTGCGCGCCGTCACGACACCCAAGCGAGGCATCGGTCACCAGACACTCGCGAGCCTCGGCGAATTGGCGGCGAAGTGGAAGACGAGCCTGTACGAAGCGCTGTTCGCCGACAGCCTCGGCACGGTCATCAGCTCACGCGCCATCGGCTCGCTGCATGAGTTCGGCCGCTTCGTCAACGACCTCGAGTACCGCGCGCGCCACACGAGCGGCGCCGAGGATGCGAAGCTGCTGTTGATCGGCTGGCTGAAGGACCTCGGCTACGAACAGCATCTGCACGACGGCGAAGACAGCGACAAGCTCGCGGCGGCGCGCTGGTCCAACGTGCTCGACTTCGTCGACTGGATCGCCAAGCGCTGCGGCGGGGAGATCGAGAACGACGGCGGCGCGACCTTCGAGAGCGAGAAGAAGAGCGTGCTCGACGTCGCACAAACGATCTCGGTGATCGTGAGCCTCGCCGAGCGCGGCGACGAGCAGAACGTCGTCACGCTGTCGACGCTGCACGCCGCGAAGGGGCTCGAGTGGCCGCATGTCGTGCTCGCCGGCGTCAACGAAGGCCTGCTGCCGTTCCAGAGTGGCGATGAAGAGATGAGCGCGCAGCGCCTCGAGGAAGAGCGTCGCCTGATGTACGTCGGCATCACCCGCGCGCGCACGTCGCTTGCGGTCAGCACGCTGCGCCGGCGCAAGCGCGGTCGCGACACGGTGCAGGGCGTGCCGAGCCGCTTCATCGCCGAAATGAAATTGCACGAGGCGAGCGCGAAAGAGGATCCGCGCGAGAAGCTCAAGGCCCTGCGCGCCGCGGCGGCACAGCGCGCGGCGGCGGCGTTGCCCTCACCCTAGGGTCTGTTCACACTAAATGCGTGCCCACGTGACTCAGGAAACGCCCGCCCGCAAGGCGCAAAGCGCAGCCGTGGCGGTGCCCACGGCGAGCATTTGCAACGCGGCGGGCGGGCGTTTCCTGAGATCACCCGAAGGGCCGGTGCCTGGCAGGCCGCAGGGCGTCGTTGCGGACTCGTTGTGTGCCAAAGGCACACGGCCTCGCCCACGCCTAGCCCTGCGGCCTGCCAGGCACCGGCGTGGGCACGCATTTAGTGTGAACAGGCCCTAGCGGAGTCAACGATGCGAATCACTGAACGCTGGCACACCGCATTGCTCGCGCTCGCCGCGCTGTCCGCGGCCGTCGACATCGCGGCCACGCTCGGCGCGCTCGCGGGCTGGCTGCCTTTCGTTTTCAAGCCGCTGACGACGCTGTTGATCATCGCGTGGGCGTGGCCGCGCGGTGCGGACTCGCCGCTGCAGCAGCAGTGGGTGCGCATCGGACTCGCGCTGTCTCTGGCCGGCGATATCGCGCTGCTGTGGCCGAAGCAAGGCTTCCTGCCTGGGCTGATTGCGTTCCTGCTCGCCCATCTCGCCTACATCCGCGCGTTCTGTGTGCCGCTGCGCTTGGCGGCGAAGCCGGCGCCGTTCGCGCTCTACGCTGTCGTCGCCGCGCTGATCCTGAGCCAGCTGTGGCACGGCGTGCCGAACGCGCTGCGCGTGCCGGTGCTCGCCTACGTCGTTTGCCTCGCCGGCATGGCGGCGCAAGCGGCGGCGTGGTGGCGCGCTCGCATCGGCACGGCCGACGAATCGATCGCACGCCGGGCGGCGATCGGCGGAGCACTCTTCATGATCTCCGATAGCTTGCTCGCGACCAACAAGTTCGCCGTGCCGCTGCCGTTCGCGACGCTGTGGATTCTCTCGACCTACTGGGTCGCGCAGGCCTTCATCGCGAGCGCGTTGCGGCGCAGCGTTGCGCCGCCTAACGGCCCTTGAGCGGGTCGTACCAGATCTCGGGCCGCGCAATTCGCGTGGCCTGCGTTTCGGGCGAGAGGAACGGGTTGTCGATGTGGAAGACGCGACGCGACTTCAGGTGCGCGCGTTCGATCAGCGCGCCCTTGTAGCGCAGAAAGTGCGCGTCGAAGCTGCCGTCCTTCAGCATGCGATTCAGCCCCGCCTCGATGCGGTCGGCGAGGTGCTTGCCCTCGTCGCTGCGCTGCACGAAAAAGAATCGCGTGGTCGGGAAGTGCAGCAGCAGCGCGTCTTCGACCTTCATCTCGGGCAGTTGATCGTGCCGCTCGTCGTACTCGCGATAGGCCTCGTCGACGCCGCGCGAAAAGAAGTCGAAGCGCGACGCGACCAGCATGCGGAAGAGCCCCTCGTAGCTCTCGCCGGTCACGACCTTGAAGCCGCCTTCGCGCAGGATGCGGGTGTCGGCCCAGGTCACGAACGAGCCGACGCTGAACGCGCGCAGCTCGTCGAGCGTCTGCACCGCGGCGAAGCGCGGCTGCATGTCGGCGCGGATCAAGAACACGCGGTAGCTGATCAACCCCTTGTCGATCGGAATGCGGATCGGCAGCAGGCGCTGCTCCCACTCCTGCGTCGTCGAGCGGGCGAAGATGTTGACCAAGCCGCTGCCAAGCGCAATCTCGCCCGCCGTGCGCGACTGGTTCATCGACGTCGCCGACGGCCGCAGCTCGTACGGCCCGTGCGTGGCGACGGTCGCTTCGAGCGCGAGGCGAAGCAGCTCGTAGTCGTAGACGACTTGGCTGTCGGTCGCCGATTCGGCGCGCGGATAGATGACGACGGTGGTGGCGGCAATGGCCTGCGCGGCGAGCAGCCACGCGCCGATGACCCACGCGACGCGATGCAATATTCGCTTGATCACGAGCTCATTCTGGAGCGTGATTTATGCCCGCCGCATCGCGGCTTTCCCGCAGCGGCGCGGCATTTGCCACAGCGGCGCGCGCCGGGCGATGCCTATACTCGACCGCCCCAAGCGCAGCGCCAGCTGCGCGGGCATGCCAGGAGAACCGGACGGGGAAGCCGGCATCATGGCGTCGACGTTGGACGGAGCGTCGACGAAGGCCCAACTCGGGAGGTCCCCTTTTGCACGCATGGACACGCTGGCTTGCCGGCGCGCACCCGAAGCGACTTGCTTGGCGCCTGCTCGCGGCGATCTTGCTGGCCGGCGGCTGCGTGGCGCTGGTGGCCACGGCCTTGCAGCTTTACGGCGACTACAAGCGCGACCTCGCGACCATCGACGATGAGCTCGCGCAGATCGAGCGCAGCACGCTCGACAGCCTCGCCAACAGCGTCTGGTCGTTCAACGACACGCAGATTCGGCTCACGCTCGACGGCTTGCTGCAGTTGCGCGACGTTCAGCATGTCGAGGTCCAAGGCAGCGGCGGCGAGCGCTATGCCGTCGGCCAGATCTTCGGCGATCGCCACATCACGCGGGCCTACACCTTGCGCCAGCCGGGCGGGCGCAGCGGCGCGGTCGGCACGCTCAGCGTGACCGTCGGTCTCGACGGCGTTTACGCACGGCTGGTCGATCATGCGAAGGCGATCCTGCTCGCCGAGTCGGCGAAGGCCTTTCTGGTCGCGCTGTTCATCCTCTACATCGTCAACCAGGGAGTGACGCGGCACCTCGAGCGCATGGCCGCGTATGCGCGCGACCTGAGCCTGGAGCGCCTCGGCCGCGAGCCCTTGCAGCTCGATCGCAGCGCGCGTCGCGACAGCCGCGACGAGCTCGACCAGGTCGCCGCCGCGTTGAACGACATGAGCGGCGCGCTGGCGCTCGAGCTCGGCCGGCGCACCGCGGCTGACGCCGAGCGCGAGCGCCTGTTCACCGCCTACGAGCACAACCGCTGGCTGCTGCAGGCGATCATCGACAACACGCCGGCGATCATCTTCGTGCGCGACCTGCAGTCGCGCTACCTGCTCGTCAACCGGCGCTACCGCGACACCTTCACCGGCGGCGTCGACGTCGTCGGCCAGCGCGTTGACGACGTGTTCGCGCACGAGCATGCGGCCAGCTTCAGCGTCGCCGAGCAGCGCGCCGGGCACGGCGACGACTTCACCGAGCACGAGGTCGTCGCGCGCCAGGCCGATGGCTTGCACACCTACTTGTGCCTGCGCTTTCCGCTGCGCGATGCCAGCGGCCAGCTGTTCGCAGTCGGCTGCGTCGCCACCGACATCACCGAGCGCAAGAGCCACGAAGAGCGCATCCGCTTTTTAGCGCAGAACGACGTGCTGACCGGATTGCCCAACCGATTGGTGTTTCGCGACCGCGTCGCGCAGGCGATCGCGCAGGCGCAGCGCACAGGGGTGCAGGTCGCGGTGATGTTCCTCGACCTCGACCACTTCAAGAACGTCAACGACTCGCTCGGCCACGAAACCGGCGACGAGATCCTGAAGGCCGCGGCGACGCGGCTGCGCAGCTGCTTGCGTGCCGGCGACACTGCGGCGCGCCAGGGCGGCGATGAGTTCGTCATCTGCCTGCCGTCGCTCGCCGACGGGCAGACGGCGATCCCGATCGCCGAGAAGCTGCTCGACGCGCTGCGCCGGCCGTTCACGATCGGTGCCAACGAGTTGCATGTGCGCGGCAGCCTCGGCATCAGCCTGTACCCCGGCGACGGCGCCGATGCCGACGGGCTGATGCGCGCGGCCGATGCGGCGATGTACTTCGCCAAGGACAAGGGCCGCGACACCTTTCGCTTCTTCACCGCCGAGCTCAACAACACCGCGCAGCGCCGCCTCGCGCTCGCCAATCGGCTGTACCAGGCGCTGCAGCGCGGCGAGTTCGTCATGCACTACCAGCCGCAGATCGAACTGGCGACCGGACGCATCGTCGGTGCCGAGGCGCTGATCCGCTGGCCGCAAGACGACGGCAGCTTCATCGGCCCGAGCGAGTTCATCCGCGTCGCCGAAGAGACCGGCTTGATCGGTACGCTGGGCGAATGGATTCTGCGCGACGCGTGCACGCAGGCGGCGCGCTGGCATGCGCTCGGCCACGTCGGCATCGCGGTGGCGGTGAACCTGTCGCCGCAGCAGTTCCTGCGTCCCGGCTTTTCCGAGCTCGCCCAGCGCGTGCTCGACGAGACCGGGCTGCCGGCCGAGTCGCTCGAGATCGAGATCACCGAAGGCGTGTTGATGGCCAAGAGCGCTGAGAACGTCGCCGCGCTGGAAGCACTCGCCGCGCTCGGCATCCGCCTCGCGATCGACGACTTCGGCACCGGCTATTCGAGCCTCGCGTATCTGCAGCGCTTCCCGGTCAGCGTGCTGAAGATCGACCGCAGCTTCACCGACGGCCTCGGCGTCGATGCCGGCGACACCGCAATCGTCACCGCGATCATCGCGATGGCGCACAGCCTGCGCCTGAGCGTCGTCGCCGAAGGCGTCGAGACCGCCGAGCAGGCCGCGCTGTTAAAGGCGCACGGCTGCTATGCGGCGCAAGGCTTTCACTTCAGCCGCGCGGTGCCGCCGGAGCAATTCGTCAAGCTGCTGGCGGTGGCGAAGGTGGCGGAGCCGGCGATCGACGTGATTCGCTGACTGCTCCGCAGGCCTCACATCCCTTTGAACAGTCCGGTGAAGCTGCGACTGACCTCGAGTTTTTCCGGATGCCCCTTCACTGAGACCAGCTGACGGCCGCGCAAATCGCGGCTCACGCCGGCGATGGCTTTCGTGTTCACCAGCGTCGAGCGATGAATCTGCCAGAACAAGTTCATGTCGAGCTCGTCGACGAGTTCCTTGATCGGCTTGCGGATCAGCGCTTCGATCGTTGCGGTCTGCACGCGGGTGTACTTTTCGTCGGAGATGAAGAACAGCACGTCTTCGACCGGGATCATCTGGATCTGCTGGCCCACCGTCGCCTGAATCCATTGCAGCTTGGGCGGCGCGTTCGGGTTGAGCTGCGCCGCGAGCCGTTGCAGCAGTTGCTGCATGTCGGGCGTGTGCGTCGGCAACGGCGGGCTGTCGCCGCTGCCTTTCTCGCGCTGCGCGATGCGCGCCTTGATGCGCTCGACGGTGACCTGCAAGCGAGCGCGCTCGGCGGGCTTCAGCACGTAGTCGACGACGCCTTGCTCGAAGGCCTCGACCGCGTATTGGTCGTAGGCGGTGATGAAGACGATCTCGCAACCCGGCCAGTCATCGTCGCCGTCGTGCGTCGGCAACTGCGCGATCTGCCGCGCCGCGTCGACACCGGTCATGCCGGGCATGCGGATGTCGAGAAAGACCAGGTCGGGGTGATGCTGCTGCGTCAGCTCGAGCGCTTCGAGCCCGTTCTTCGCTTCGGCGACGATCTCGAGCTCGGGCCAGACTTCGCCGAGCCGCGCGCGCAGCTGGTCGCGCATCAGGCGTTCGTCGTCGGCGATCAGGGCGCGCGTCATGCGCGGATGTTAGCCGGCGTGCTGGAGCTGCGCCACAGCCACCAGAGCAGCAGCGCGAGCAGCCACAGCGGCGACAGCACGATCGCAACGAACAACACCACCATCAGCAGCGGCACGCCGAGCCCGACGACGACGCCGATCAGCGCGGCGGCGAGCGCAAGCAGCAGCGCGATCGGAACGATGATGATCGCCGCGACGATCGCCACCGTCACGATGCACACCAGCAGCAGCTGGTGCTGCGAGGCGATCGCGCCGAGGTCGATCGCCTCGCCCTGGTCGACGCCGTCGATGACGACGTGAATCGACGGCACGTCGAGGCTCGCCAGCGAGCTGACGATGACGAGCGCAGCGATGAAGGCGAGCGCCACGACGACGAGAAACGCCACGCCGCGCCGCGAACGACGCCGCCCGATCGTCACTAAATTCATGCGTGCTCTCCCGAATCATGCCGGCTCGTGTACGCGTACAGCAATTGCAGACGCTCGCGGACGTTGTGCAGCCCGATGCCGGTGCCGGCGGTGGCTGCCTTGCCGAAGCCGAGGCCGGTGTCGGCGACGGTCACTGCAAGCTTGCCGTGAACGATTTCGGCGCTGATGACGAGGCTGCCGCCTTCGGCCTTCGGCTCGAGCCCGTGCTTGATCGCGTTCTCGACCAGGCTTTGCAGCATCATCGGCGGGAACTCGGCCGACAGCAGCCCATCGCTGACGCGCACCTCGGTGTGCAGCCGCTCTTCCATCCGCACCTTCAAGATCTCGAGGTAGGGGCGTATCACTTCGAGCTCGCGGCCGAGGCTGCGGGTGCCGCGTGCATTCGCTTCGCGCATCGTCGGCATCGCCGCGCGCAGCAGCGCGATCAGGTTCTTCTGCATCTTCGACGCGCGCGGCGGGTCGGTCTCGATCAGGTGGTCGATGCTCGCCAGCGTGTTGAACAGGAAGTGCGGCTCGACCTGCGCCTGCATCGCCGCCATGCGCGCCTCGACGACCTGACGCTTGAGTGCCTCGGACTCCGCGATCTCGGTGGCCTGCACCGCCTGCGCCTCGGCCTTGAAGCGGCCCGCGGCCATGATCTTGATGATCATCGAGACGACGATCAGCAGGAACGCGAAGGGCGGCAACTCGTCGCCGAGGCGAAACGCACGGACGGTGCGCATGCGCGGCTGCGATTCTTGGATCGCGTCTTCCATTTCCGACTTCGCCTCTTCGATCGCGCGAACGACCTCGTCGGTGTCGGCGTTCTTCGGCAGGCGGATCGTCACGCCGGGCAGCGGTGGCGTCTGCGTGGCCGCCGAAGCCGGCGCTGCGCTTTCGGCCGCCGACGCCGCGCTCGCCGCGGCGCTCGCTGCTGCGGCGGGGTTGACCGGCGTGATGTGCACACCCGACTCGTCGATGTTGATCTCGTAGGACTTGCCGTCGCGCTTGGCGCCGTCGATCTTGACGCCGCCCTTGTGCGGTTTGACCTTCATCGACGGCGTCGGTTTGAGGACCATGCGGTCCTCGCCCCAGCGGAGGTTGAACGGCGGCAGCTCGGACAGGATGCCGGCGACGATCATCGTCAGCACCGAAAGCAAGAAGAAACGCATCCAGGTGATGCTGCTGAGCCAGCGCGCGTAAGCGATGAAGCCGCGGCGCACTGCGGCGAAGAAGCGATCGAGGTCGGTGCCGCCGCTCGCCGCTTGCGTCGATGGAGAAGGAATCTGTGCCATGAAAGCACTGTAAGCGGCGCGTCGCCGCGGCTCTACAGCCGGGTGACGGGCTGCGCTCTCGGCGGGACAGGCTGCAGCGGCAGCGGACAGGGCGGACGCGCGTCACCCGCGGCCGGTCGCTGCCGACGCGCGCTGGTTTGTTTGCTGCGCCGGCGGCGAGCTCGCCACGGCGTAGCCGCGTTTGCCGCGGGCCTTGGCGTCGTACATCGCGGCGTCGGCGCGCTGCAGCAGCGAGTCGCTGCTGCAACCCGGGATCGATTCGGCCACCCCGATGCTGGCCGAGATCGCGATGGATTGCGTGTCGATCGGGTAGGCCGCCGACAGGCTTTCGACCAACTTGACCGCCACCGCCGCCGCAGCACCCGTGTCGACATGCATCAGCACCGCGGCAAATTCGTCGCCGCCCAAACGTGCTGCGACATCCGAGCCGCGGATGGCCGCGCGCAGGCGTGATGCGACGGCGCACAACAGCGCGTCGCCGATCGCGTGGCCGTACGCATCGTTGACTGCCTTGAAGCCGTCGAGGTCGACGTAGAGCACCGCCAGAAGCATGCCGGTGCGCTCGCCGAGCGCGAGTTGCTGGTTGACGATCTCGTTGAACAGCGCGCGATTCGGCAGGCCGGTGAGCTCGTCGTGCTGCGCCTGGTACTGCGCCTGCAGCAGCGTTTGCGACGCGCGGGTCAGCGCCCGCCCGACCTCGTCGGCTTCCTTCAAGTTCAGCGGCCGCACGCTGACGGCTTGGCCGAAACCGAGTGCCAAGGCCGGTGCGCTGAGCTCGCGAATCGAGCGCGCGATGCGCCCGCCGATCAGCCATGCGAGGCCGAGGCTCGCGGCAAGCAGCGCCGCGGTCGCGAGCAGCAGCCAGACGATCGATCGCCACAGCGCGCCGGTCAACTGGGCCTGGGGAATGCCGAGCGCGACCGTCCAGCCCGAGAACGCCGACCGGCTGAAGGTCGAGATCACGGCGATGCCTTCGACGGTGTCGGACTCGAACGCGCCTTCACTCGCTTGCGCCATGTGCTTGACCATGTCGGCGCCGGCCTGGGTGCCGACGAAGCGCTGCATGTCGTGGGTGCGCGCGACGATCGTGCCGGTGCCGTCGTAGATCGTGCCGATCCAGTCGGCGGGCAGGCGCTGCTGCGTCAGCACGCCCGACAATCGCTCGGGGAAGAGGCCGGCGTTCAAGCTGTAGCGAACCTTGCCGTCGCGCACGACCGGCACGCCGACGGCAATCAGCGGATGGTGCGTCACCGGACCGACGAATACATCGGTGACGACCGCTCGACCGGTGTCGAAGATCGTTTGCAACTGCGGCGGGTTGCCGCTGGCCGGAAGCACCGCGCCGAACGGACGCAGCGTGTTGATCTGCTGCTGCCCTCGAGCGTCGATCAGCACCAGGTTGTTGGCAACTTGGCCCTGCAGCACCTGCAGCGCCTGGCCGTAGAAGGCCGCGAGGTCGTTCGAGTCGAGGTGCGGCGAGGTGGCGAGCGCGCGCAATGCGGCCTCGGCGCCCGCCAGGTCACGATCGACCGCCGCCATCATCGCCCGTGCGGTGGCGATCGAATCGCGCAAGCGCTGCGCGCGCTCATGCTGGTAGTTGTGGGTGATCAGCACGACCGTCGTCAGCGACGCCGGCACCACACAGGCCGTGACGAGCCAGGCCAGGCCCGAGCGTATCGTCGGGATGCGGTGAGCTTTCATCTGCGGCTTCCGCGGGTCGAATGGATTCTGCGCCACGCCGCGGCGAGATGAAAGCGTTTGACGGATGCGTCAGTGCCGCGGCGGCGCGGGCCACGCCCGCTGTAGCGGCCGCAGCTGCTCCCAGGCGCGCGCGACCTGCAGCACGCCGATGTCGTCGTGGCGATGGCCGATGATCTGCAAGCCGATCGGCAGGCCGCTTGCGGTGAAGCCGCAGTTGATGCTCGCCGCGGGCTGCTCGCTCATGTTGTACGGCAAGGTGAAGGCGATGTGCTCGAACGGGCGAGCCGGGTCGTTGGTGGGGCACGCCAGTTCGGCGGCGAAGGCGGCGATCGGTGCGGTCGGCGTGAACACGATGTCGAACGGCGCACAGGCCGCGACGGCAGCGTCGCGCATCGCGGCCATCTGGCTGTAGCCGCGGAACACCGCTTCCCCGCTCAGGCCGGCGCCGCCGCGCGCCCATACGACTATGAACGGCAGCACCTTGGCGCGCCGCTCTTCACTCAATGCCGTGATGTCGATCCAGGCGCGG
>VBCQ01000260.1 GCA_005882155.1 Betaproteobacteria bacterium | reverse complement strand
ACGACCGCGATGCTGCACGGCGAGTCGGCGCGCGAGGTGTCGGCGATCAGGCCGTTGTCGCGGTTGGTGTTGACGGCGAAATAGTCGAACGCGGCACGCTGGATCTGGTCCAGCAGCAATTCATCGCCATCATGCTGTTCGAAGGGAGTCGACATGCCCGGCCCGCGTGTGGCCTGGGCTGGCAAACGGCGTACCTGCTCTTCAGCGCATCGGCGCGTGCAAGACCTCATCAATCCAATGGAGGCAGCAATGCCCCCATACGCCTAAGCTCGATCGAGGTGGCGGCGTCGTAGCGTGTGGCGATCCTGTCGGGCGCTGTCAGCTGCACGCAGGACTCAACGCCAAGCTGGCGATACAACGCAATGACCTGGGAGACTCGCCTCTTCGCACCGCTGCGGCAGCTCGGGCTTCGGTTCTGGGTCACGTTTGTGCTCGCCTGCTTGATCGCCGAGGGCGCAGAGATCGGTTTCGAGCACCTGCGGGAGGCGGACGGATCGCATTCCGGATTGTCCGAATCGTTGGTCACCGTCAGCGGCCTGTACCAGCGCATTCTCACCGCCGAGCGTCACCCGGTGGTGCGCTTCACCGCCGTGGTCGAGATCGACCCCGACAAGGATCTGCCTGGCATCAGCGCAGCAAACGTTTGCGCCGAGCGCGATTTCCTGGCTCACCTGCTCACCCGCATCGAAGCAGCCAACCCAGCGGTCATCGTCATCGACAAATACTTCGGGCGCACCACCTGTACCGCAGACGACCCTGCCACGAAGGCACTGGCGCGGACGGTGGAAACCATCCGGCACAACCGCCCCGTTCTCGTCGGCTTGCGAACACGCGACCTGGCGCCAGCAGCGGAGCACGGTGGCAAAGCAAGCGCGTTCATCGAGGAGTCGCTGGCTTTCGGGCCTGCCGACTTGGCGGCATCGCAAGAGGCCATCGTCAACATTGCGTTGGACAACCGGCGCTTGCCGCTTCAGTGGCGGGTGTATTCGAGCCCCGACAGCGTGAGTCAGGGCACACCGGTCGTCCGCGATACGCTGGCACTGGCCGCCGCCAAGCTGTACGAGCCGCAACTGCTTGTGGATCACCCGCAGCTGCAAGAGCTGATCGCCACCGGCAGTCAACCCTTCATCGGCTTCCTCGAGCAACGACAGTTCGATCGATCGCACGCCTACGCGAGCGAGGTCCTCTGTGGCAGGCATGTGCCGAGGGATGGGGACTGGCGGTCGTGCCTCGGCGAGCGGGCACCCCCAGCCGTGCTGGCACACCGCATCGTCGTGGTCGGCGAGCACGACACGGACCGCGACGAGCACCCGACGATCGTGGGGCGAATGCCAGGGTTCTACTTGCAGGCGAACTACATCGAGGCCTTGCTGGACGACCGCTACTACTATCAGGCCTGGCGAGCCGCAGTCATGATCGCAGGGCTACTGTTGGGCAGTTCGTTGCTGCTGTATCTCATCGTGATGCACCTGCACGTGTATATCGACCCCGCGCCAATCGGGATCACGGCGGTTCTTATCAAGGTGCTTCACCTCATCTACGGGTTCGTGCATCGAAGCGTGCCGCGGCCGGCAGGTGTCTGATGGGTTTCATGGTTCGCCGCTTTTGATGAAGGGAGCAATCGATGAGCAAGTCCATACTGCTGACGGCCCTGCTGGCCGCCGCGCTTCTGGCTTGCAGCAAGAAAGAGGAAGCCAGCGTCCCCGCGGTCTCGGTGGGAGCCCCGGTTGCGGCGCCAGCGGCTGCTGACTCGGCAACGACCACCGCGCGTGAGCCCGAACCGGCAGTAGCCGCGGCACCTCCTCTAGAGTCTGCGTCAGCCTCGGCAGCCGCTCGCGCGATGGCAACTGCGCCGGTAGCCGCCGGCCCACGCGCAGGCACGATGGGTATCCGCACATCGCCCAACTGGGGCGACACAAGCGCCAGAGACTCCGCAACCGAGGTTCGACCTGCTCGCGCCGACGCTCCGCCAACTCGAACTGGGCCACCTGCCGGAACACCAGGATTCAAGCAATAGCGATTGCGTGAGTTCGTCTCGGTAGCCTACCGCCTGTCGCAGGCTTCGCTTGCGCACTAGCCGTTGGCAATCCGGCTGACCAGCGCCCTGGTGTACTCCGCCGTGCTCGCGCGCCCGCCCAGATCGCCGGTGCGAACCTGGTCGACGTTCAGCGTGTCGGCGATTGCTTGACGCAGCCGCGCCGCTTCGCCAACGAGACGGCAATGGTCGAGCATCATCGCGGCGGCGAGCAGCAGCGCGGTCGGGTTCGCGACGCCTTTGCCGGCGATGTCGGGCGCCGAGCCGTGCACCGCCTCGAAGATCGCTGCGTCGGCGCCGATGTTCGCACCCGGCGTCATGCCGAGTCCGCCGACCAGGCCGGCGGCGAGGTCGGACAGGATGTCGCCGAACAGGTTGGTCGTCACCAGCACGTCGAACT
>VBCQ01000263.1 GCA_005882155.1 Betaproteobacteria bacterium | reverse complement strand
TGGTCGGCCGAGCACCGGCATCCGTGCTCTGCGCTCGGCATGATCTACGCGCTCGAAGTGATCTCGTCGGTGTACGGCGGGCCGTTCACCACGGCGATCAAGGAGTCGCTGCTGCTGCAGGATGATCGCGGTACCTCGTTCATCGGCTCGCACGCGAGCATCGACACCGAGCACATGGCCGAATTGCGCGTCGTGCTCGACACCTTGCGCGATGACGCCGCGCGCGACGCGATCGTCGAGTCGAGCATCGTCAACTTCCACCACTTCACCCGGATCTTCGAAAGCGTATGACGGGCCTGCCGACGCTGCTCTCGCGGCGCTACCGCTACATCCGGCTCGAGTGGAGCTCGGAGTTCTCGCTGTTGCGCCTGCGCACCTGCGTCAAGCCGATCCAGTGCTACAGCCTCGCCGCGATGGCCGAGCTGCAGCAGGTGTTCAACGACATCTCGGCCAACCCCGGGCTGGTGAAGCATTACGTGATGACGTCCGACGTGGCCGGTGTCTTCAACTTCGGCGGCGACCTCTCGCTGTTCGTGCTGCTGATCCGCGCCCGCGACTTGAACTCGCTGCGCCTGTATGGCCGGCGCTGTATCGATCTCGTCTGGTGGATGGAGACAGCCGCGCAGCGCGGCGTGCATACGACGGTGCTGGTGCAAGGCGACACGCTCGGCGGCGGCCTCGAATCGGTGCTGCCTTTCCACCGCGTGATCTTCGAGCGCAGCGCGCAGGCCGGCTTCCCCGAAGTGCTGTTCAACCTGTTCCCCGGCATGGGCGCATGGGACTTCACGATCCGCAAGGCCGGCTTCGCGGTGGCCAACGACATGATCCTCTCGGGCCGGCTTTACACCGCCGAGCAGTTGCACCGGCGCAGCCTCGTCGACCTGGTGGTTGAAGACGGCGAAGGCGAAGAGGCGATCGAGCAAGTCGTCCGATCGGTCCATCCCCGATTGCGCGGCACGCTGGCGGCACTTCAGGCGCGCAGCCTGGTCGCGCCGATCACCTACGAGTCGCTGTCCGCAAGGCCGGCGGCGGCGACGAAGGCGCGGTCGAAGAGATCAAGCGGCTCGAGCTCGACACCGCCTGGGGCGAAGAGAGAACGGGGATTACGGGGTGGGGCGAAGAAAGATCCGGGATTACCGAATGGGGTGGCATGCAGTAATCGCGGAAGCCGGCCTGCGGCCGGCATGACTTTCCGCACCGCTCCCCCGAGCCCCTTCTCGGAGGGGGCTCGGGGGAGCAGTGCGTTAATCGGTTATAGCCGGCCGGCTATAACCAGTTGACGAGCATCTGCCGCAGCTGACTCCGCGTGTACGGCTTCGACAGATGCGCGTCCATGCCGGCCGCTCTGGCCAGTTCGGCGTCTTCGTCGAAGGCGTTCGCCGTCAGTGCGACGATGGGGACGCGGCGCAGTCCGTGGCGGGCTTCGCGCTCGCGGATTCGTTCGGTCGCGGTGTAGCCGTCCATCACCGGCATCTGGCAATCCATCAGCACCAGATCGATCGGGTGCTCGGCCAGGCGATCGAGGGCCTCGATGCCGTTCTCGGCCTCGATGACGTCCAGGCCCAGCGAGCGCAGCATTTCGAGCGCGATGATGCGATTGACCAGCGTGTCTTCGACGACGAGCACGGTGCCGGCCGGCGTCGCCGCATCGTTGAGGCCGCCCATCGCCGAGTCGATCGGCGGCGCCGGTGCCGGGCCGGTGTCGCGCTCGAGCGCGAGCGAGAAATGAAAGCGCGAGCCGCGGCCGGCTTGGCTCTCGACCTCGATGCGCCCGCCCATCGCTTCGACGATTCGCTGGCTGATCGCGAGGCCGAGGCCGGTGCCGCCGTGCGGCCGGCTGCGCGTGCCGTCGACCTGATGGAACGGCTGGAACAGGCGCTGCAGCGCAGTCGGCGACATGCCGATCCCCGAGTCGCGCACTTCGAACGACACGCCGGCCATTCCGGGCGGCGCTGCTTGCGGCCGGATGCGCAACGCGACGCTGCCGCGCTCGGTGAACTTGATCGCGTTGCCGACGAGGTTCAACACCACTTGCTTCAAGCGCTGCGCGTCGCCGATGACCCAGTCGGGAACCCGCTCGTCGAGCTCGAGGTGCAGGCTCAGTCCCTTGGCCTCGGCATTGGTGCGGAACAGCGCGGCGACCTGCGCCGCCATCGCGTGCAGCGACATCGGCGCGGCCACGAGGTTGAGCTTGCCGGCCTCGATCTTCGAGTGATCGAGCACGTCGTTGAGGATCGCCATCAGCGACTCGCCGGACGACGCGGCGGTCTTCACCAGACGCCGCTGGTGCTCCTCGAGCTGCGAATGGCGCAGCAGATCGAGCGCCCCGAGCACCCCGTTCATCGGGGTGCGGATCTCATGACTCATCGTGGCGAGGAACTGCGACTTGGCGAGGTTGGCGGCCTCGGCCGACTCCTTGGCGCGCTGCAGCGACGCGTTGGCCGCATCGGCCTCGAGGCTGTGCAGCACGGCGCGTGACGTGGTCTCGGTGAACTCGCGCGATGCGCGCAAGGCGGTGATGCCGAAGATCACCGACAGCACCGCCAGCGGAATCGAGTAGGCCGAGGTGCTGAACAGGCTGACCCCGCTCAGTGCACCGAGCTGCAGCACGGCGAGGATCTCGAACGAGCGGCCGGCCAACGTCAGGAAGAACGCGGCGGTGGCGATCGAGCCGACGATCATCGCGACATAGGTGCTCGCGATCGTGTCGTGCAGCGCCGGGTAGATGCCCACCGTGCTGACGACCCACATGGCACCGGCCAACGCCGCGTTGCCCTCGAGCTCGCGCTGCGCGTGGATGAGCTGGCGCTCGGTCAGCGTCGCCGCGTCGTCGTAGCGGCGCGAGATCAGCAAGCGCCAGGCCGACACGACAAGGCCGAGCGTGCCGGTCGCGATCGTCGCCGGAATGCAATCGCTGCTGATGCCGAGATACACCAGGAAGATGACGACGATCAGCAACAACGGTACGCTGCGCGCCGAATTGTGCAAGGCCAGGCGCAGCAGCTCGCGCTGGGCGGCGGCCTCGGTGGGGGACTTCAAGCTCATGGGCATCGCGGGCGGTAGCATATCGCGCCGCGCGTGCGCGCGGCTTACGCAGGCGCGCGATGCGTGCAATCGGCACTTATTTGCGCAATGGATGCTCGCTGAAAAAGCGCAGCATCTCGCTCGACGCGTCTGGCCCCAAGGGATCGGTGAACGAGCCGCTGTCGCTGCCGCCCGACCAGGCGTGCTCGGCGCCGTGAACCAGCCAGTGCTCGGCGTCGCAGCGGCCGTCGGCGTCGCGATGAATCGTCCGGGTGAACGCGCGACCGCCGCTGATCTCGCCGCTCTCGACAAGCACATCGCCGGCGTCGGCTTCGTCGCCAGTGTCGTCGGCTGGCGGCGTCCAGCGGGCTTGCGCGATGACGTGGTCGCCGTTGCTCGGATGGACGACGGTGTCGTCCTCGCCGTGGAAGACGATCGTCGGCACGACGCGGCGCTCGCCGCTCGCCGCGGCCCCTCTGCGAGCCGCCGGCCCGCGGCGCATCGCGCTGAGCGCCGACATCAGGTCGTGCGCCGCGGCGTGCGGCAGGCCCGAATGCACGCCAACCGCAGCGTAGAGGTCAGGGTAGGTGCCGGCCAGGATGGCTGCCATCGCGCCGCCCGCCGACAAGCCGGCGACGAACACGCGCGCCGGGTCGATCGGGTGGGTCGCGATCACATGGCGCGTCATGCCGGCGATGATGGCCGGCTCGCCGCGGTCGCGTTGCTGATGGCCTGCATCGAACCAGTTCCAGCAACCGGTGCGATTCGCCGACAGCGACTGCGCCGGGTACAACACATAGACGCCTTCGCGAGCGGCAACCTGATTCATTTGCGTGCCCGCGGCGAAGTCGTCGGGGTTCTGCTTGCAGCCGTGCAGCATGACGACGAGCGGCCGCGCGGTCGACGGGGTCGACGCCGGAACATAGAGCTTGTAAGCCCGCGTGCCGGCCTCGCCGGTGAAAGAGCCGGCGATGAACTCGCCGGCATGGGCCACTTCGTGCAGCGCCGGTGCGTCGGTGTCTGGTGGCTCGCCCCATTGCGATGCGGCGTCGCCGGTCCCCAGGTCGTCGAGGATTCGGAAGTCGCCTTCGATGAGGTTCGGGTCGACGTCGACGTCGACGTCGATATTGCCGGCCAGCTCGGTCGTCGCCGGCTGCGGCGGCGCGGCGCGTGACCGCATACCGCGAAATGCGCGCCGGATCGCAGCCCGCGCGTCGCTGAGCAAGGCGCGCAGCGAGTCCTTCACGAGGTCGAGCCCACTTCGGCGGTCGGCGCAGCAGCGAGCGCCGGCGGCGCGCTGCTGCGGATCAGTTGCAGGCGGGCCTGATGCGGCTGGCGATCGTCGACCAAGAGCAGCTCCAAAGTGGGCAACAGCGTGCCGTCGAGCGTCATCGAAGCAGGGGCCGTGCCTTGCACGATGTCGATGCGGTAGTTCGTTTCACGATAGCGATAGTCGAGCGTGAAGCCGGGCCAGTCGGCCGGCAGGCATGGCGCGAGGCTCAGACGGGCGCCGCTCGCATCGGTAACGAGCTGCACGCCGAGCAGCGACTCGACGACGAGCCGGTACATCCAGCCGGCCGAGCCGGTATACCAGCTCCAGCCGCCGCGCCCGGTGTGCGGCGGCACGCTGTAGACATCGGCCGCAACGACATACGGCTCGACCTTGTAGACCTTCACTTCGCTCGCGCTGCGCCCATGGTTCAGCGGGTTGATGATGTTCATCAGCATCCAGGCGCGCTGCGGATCGCCGAGCGCGGCGAACGCCATCGTGGCCCAGATCGCGCTGTGGGTGTACTGCCCGCCGTTCTCGCGCACGCCCGGCACATAGCCGCTGATGTAGCCGGGGTTGGGCCCGTGATCGGCGCGCGCGGGATCGAACGGCGGGTCGAGCAGCTGCACCAGGCCTACATCGGCGCGCACCAGCCGAGCGGCGAGCGAGTCCATCGCGCGGCGCGCACGCTCGGGCTCGGCCACGCCCGACAGCACGGCCCAGCTTTGCGCGATCGAGTCGATCTGGCATTCGACGTTGTCTTTCGAGCCGAGCGGCGTGCCGTCATCGAAGTAGGCGCGGCGGTACCAGTCGCCGTCCCAGCCATGCGCTTCGAGGCGATCGCGCAACTCGCCGCGCTCGACATCGCAGCGCTGCGCGAACGATTCGTCGCCGTGGCCGCGCGCGAGCTCGGCGAATTCGCGCAGCACTTCGCAGAGGAAGAAGCCGAGCCAGACGCTTTCGCCCTGGCCGCCGTGGCCAACCAGGTTCATGCCGTCGTTCCAGTCGCCGCCGCCCATCAGCGGCAGGCCATGCGCGCCGTAGCTCAGCGCGTGCAGCACCGCGCGCACCGCGTGCTGGTACAGACTCGCCGAATGGATCGAGCGCCCCGGCAGGTCGTAGTAGGACTCATCGGCCGGATTGACCGGCCGGCCGTCGATGAACGGCACGCTTTCAGTCAGCACCCCGCTGTCGTTGGTCGCCTTCACGTAGCGGCACAGCGCCAGCGGCAGCCACAGATAGTCGTCGGAGATGTGCGTTCGCACGCCGCGCCCCGATGGTGGGTGCCACCAGTGCTGCACGTCGCCCTCGACGAACTGACGGCTCGCGCACAACAGCAGGTGCTCGCGCAAGATGTAGGGCCGCGCATGCACCAGCGCCATCGCGTCCTGCAGCTGGTCGCGGAAGCCGAACGCGCCACCCGACTGGTAGAAGCCGCTGCGCGCCCACATGCGGCACGCCAGCGTCTGGTAGACGAGCCAGCCGTTGGCCAGAACGTTCAGCGCGGTGTCGGGCGTCTGCACCTGCACAGCACCGAGCGTGTGCTGCCAATGGCGCGTCACCGCATCGAAGGCCTCGCGCGCCGCAGCGCCGCCGCGGAAGCGCTGCACCAGCTGGCCGGCCTCGTCGGTGCTGCGCCCCATGCCGAGGCGGAACACGATCTCGCGCGTCTGCCCGGGGCCGAGATCGAACGGCACCTGGATCGCGCTGCACGGGTCGAGCGCCGCGCCGGTGCGGCCCGACAGGCGCATCCGCCGCAGCGCGGCCGGTCGGCGCAGCGAGCCGTTGCGGCCGATGAACTCGGCGCGGTCGCAGGTGACGGTGCTGAACAAGCGATCCGAATCGTCGACGTCGAAGAAGCCGACCCAGTCGCCGAAGTCATTGCTGTAGCGGTTGCGCGCATACAGCGCGCCGCTGTCGGATGCGATGTCGGTACTGATGTGCGGCGCCGACTTGGCGCGCAAGTCGCCGAGCACCCATTCGACATACCCGGTCGCCGACAGCCGTCGCGGCCGCGCGGTGTCATTGCGCAGCTTCAGCACGCTGAACTTCACCGCGGCATCGATCGCAACGTAGACCGTCAGCTCGCTGGTGATGCCCGCCTCGGTGTGCTCGAACACGCTGTAGCCGAAGCCGTGGCGCGTGAGGTAAGGCGCGTCGTTGTTGTCGTCATTGCCATGGCTGCCGCTCGGCAGCGAGGTCGGCAGCCAGACCTGGCCGCTCTCCTCGTCGCGCACGTAGATCGCTTCGCCGCCGCCGTCGCCGACCGGGTCGTTGTGCCACGGCGTGAGGCGCAGCTCGTGGGCGTTCTCGCACCAGGTGTAGGCGCTGCCGGCTTCCGACACGACCGTGCCGAAGCGCGGGTTGGCGATCACGTTGACCCACGGCGCGGGCGGCCGCTGGCCGGCGCCCGGTGCGACGACGTATTCGCGCCCGTCGGGCGTGAAGCCGCCGGTACCGTTGTAGAAAACGAGGCCGCGCGGCGGCGCCTTGGGAGGCGCGGGACGCGTTGTCTCGGCCGGCCGCGTCGCGACGAAGTGCGGCACGCGGCGCTCGACGATCGGCTTGCGCATCACCTGCTGCGACAGGCTGCCGTGGCGGTCGGTGATGACGACGCGCGCGACCGACTGCAGCAGCACGCGGTCTTCGGCCGAAATCAGCACGGAATGGCGAACGAAGATGCCGCCCGGCCGGTCGATCACATGTGCTTCGACGCCGGCCGCGATGAGGCCGAGGATCTGCTCCTGCAGCCGCTGGCGGTACACGTCGTGCTCTTCGTTCCAGACCACGAGGTCGATCGCGAGTCCCTTCAGCCGCCACCACGCGTGGGCCTGCACCATCTGCCGCACGAGGTCGATGTTGCCGGCCTCGCCGACCTGCACCAGCACGATCGGCAGGTCGCCCGAAATCGCATAGCCCCACAGGCTCGACTGGCTGCGCCGGTTGCGCAGCAGCACCGCATTGTCGGCGCGCAGCGTCGATTGCGCATAGGTCACCGCGCTGGCCAGCCGCGCGTACAGCTCGGTGTCGGCCTCGGTCGCGTTCAGCTGGCGCAGCACGACCTGGCTGTGCGTCCAGGCGAGCTCGAAGACGCGGTCGGCGAGCCGGCGGTCGACGTATTTGGCGAGCAGCGCGATGCAGGCATCGCGCGTGTCGGCCATGCCGTAGACCATGTCGATCGTCGCCGTCTGCTCGGGCTCGAGCGTGATGACGCGGCGCGTCGCGGCCACCGGGTCGAGCACCGAGCCGGCGCTGCCCGACAGCGCCCCGGCCACGCGCATCGCCTGCGGTGCATTCAGCTCGCGACCGCGGCCGATGAAGCGCGCGCGGTCGGTCTCGTGCGACGCCGGCCCGGCCTTCGCACCGTGCACCGCCATCAGGTGGCACATCCACGGCACCGCCTCTTCGGGTGAACGTGGCCGGCGCGTGCACAGCAGCGCCGGCAGATCGGGCAGCAATTCGGTCTGCACGAACAGCTTGCTGAATGCCGGATGCTGCATGTCGGCGGCCTGCGGCGCGAGCACCACCTCGGCGTAGCTCGTGACCTCGATGCTGCGGCGCGAGCGGCTGACGTTGGTGATGCGCAGCCGCCGCAGCTCGATGTCGTCTTCCGGCGAAACGACGACCTCGGTGTAGGCGTCGATCCCCTGGTCGCGGCGCTTGAACTCGGCCCGGCCCTCGGTGAAGATGGCTTCGTAGGAGTCGGACTTCCACAGCGTCGGCTGATGCGCCGTCGACCAGTAGGTGCCGGTCTCGGTGTCGCGCAAATAGCAGAAGCTGCCCCACGAGTCGCGCGTGCCGTCTTCGTGCCAGCGCGTGACCGCGAGGTCTTTCCAGCGGCTGTAGCCGCCGCCCGCGTTGGTGATCATCACGTGGTAGCGCCCGTTGGACAGCAGCTGCACTTCGGGCATCGGCGTGTCGGGCGTGGTGATCAGGCGCAGCGGCGTCTCGGCGGCGCCGAACGACGCGCGCATCTCGGCGCGATCGGCGGTGTGCGGATGGAACGCGAGCACCTTCGGGATGCGCTCCTGCAGCAGCAGCAAGGTCGCCTGCAATTGCGGGTCGGACTCGAAGCGGCGCTGCATCGGCTGGCCGAGCAGCAGGTAGCCGAGCGCGAGCAGGCTCATCCCCTGGTGATGCGCCATGAACGAACGCACGACGGCGCTTGTCTGGCCGCGCGGCACGCGCGACGGTGTGTAGTCGATCGCCTCGTAGAAGCCGTAGGTGCCGGCGAGGCCTTCTGCGGCGAGGCGCTGCAGGTTCTGGCACGCCGCCTTCGGCTCGACCATCAGCGCCATCACCGTTGCGTACGGTGCGATGACGAGGTCTTCGGCGAGTCCGCGCTTCAGACCCAGCCCGGGCACGCCGAACGCGCGGTACTGGTAGTTCAGGTGGGTGTCGGTCGCGTTGTAGCCCGACTCCGAGATGCCCCACGGCACGCCGCGCTGCCGGCCGTAGCTGATCTGCCGCTCGACCGCGGCATGCATCGTCTGGTCGAGCAGCGTGTTCTCGTAGCTCGGCATCACGAGCATCGGCATCAGGTACTCGAACATCGAGCCGCTCCACGACAGCAGGATCGGCTCGCCGCCTGCGGTGGTGAGCAGCCGGCCGAGCGCGAACCAGCTTTCCTGCGCGGTTTGGCCTTGCGCGATCGCGACGAAGCTGGCGAGCCGCACCTCGGAGGCGAGCAGGTCGTAGTGGCCCGAGTCGCGGCGGTGCTCGTCGACGTTGTAGCCGATTGCCATCAGGTTGCGCGCCGGGTCGTAGAGGAAGCCGTAGTCGATCTCGGCCATCGCCCCGGCACGCATCGCGAGCTCGGTCAAGGTCGCATTGCGGTCGAGAAGCGCATGCATGTCCCAGCCGGCATGGGCGCGCCGAGCCGGGTCGGCCAGCGCCGGCGCGAGGAACTCGAGTTCGGCGAGCGCGGCGCGGCACTGCGCGTCGAGCGCGGTCGCCCAGCGCTGCGCTTCAGTCATCGCTTCCGGATCGAGCGGCGTTTCGCGCTGCGACGGCGGCACGACCCAGTCGAGCACCTCGGCCGCGCAGCGCGCGAGCGAGTCGAACAGCGGCCACAGGCCGCCCGGGCCGGTCGGCGGCGACGCTTGCGCGCTGACGAGCAAGGTCGCAAAGCGAATCAACGGGCTGCCGGTCACGTCTTTGCCGGTCGCGCGCTGCAGCAAGCGCAGCGTGTCTTCGATGCCGGAGAGCAAGCGCACCGGCTGCGGCGTTTCGATCGCCAGCGCCAGCAGGCCGGCGCGCAAGGTCAGCAAGTGGCCGGCGAGGTTGCCGCTGTCGACGGTCGACACATAGCAAGGCCGCAGCGGCTGCAGCGTCTGCGTGTCGTACCAGTTGAAGAAATGGGTCTGGTACTTCTCCATCCTCTCGAACGTGTCGAGTGCCGCGCTGGTGCGCGCGATCAGCTGGCCGAGCGTGATGTAGCCGAAGTCGAACGCGCTCAGGTTGGCGAGCAGCGAGAAGCCCATGTTGGTCGGCGAGGTGCGGTGCGCGATTCGCGGTACCGGGTGCTCCTGCACGTTGTCGGGCGGCAGGTAGTGGTCGGCCTCGCCGACGTAGGTGTCGAAGAAGGCCCAGGTGCGGCGCGAGAGCTGGCGCAGGAACAGATTCTGCTCGGCACTGATGACCGACTGGCGCCGCTGCAGCGGCCGGCTCAGCCACCAGACGATCACCGGCGACGCGAACCACAGCGCGAGCAGCGGTGCCGCGATGGCGAGCGATGCTGGCCGATACGCGATCAGACCGATCGCCGTCGCGATCGCGAGTGCCGGCCCGGCCCACATCGTGACCGCGGTATGGCGCAGGTCTTCGAGCCCGCCCGGCACGACGCTCGGCGCGACGTCGGCCGACGCTTGCCATTCGAGCAGCCGTCGCCGCGTGAACCACAGCCGGCCGAGCGTGCGCAGCACTGCGTCGAGGCTGAACGCGGCTTCGTGCGGCAGACACGCGAGCGTCAACGCGGCCTGCCCGAGCTGGCGCAGTGCCGACGGCACGGTCGCGCTCACATGCTGGCGCACGCGCAGCGTCTCGGGCTTGCGAACCAGATCGACCGCAAAGGCGATCAGCGGCGGCACGAACAGAATCGCGAGGCCCCAGAGGGTCCACAGCCATGCCGGCTGCAGCACAGTCCAGCCCAGCAGGAAGGTCAGCGTGATGGCGGTGGGCGTCAGGCTGCGGCGCAGGTTGTCGAAGATCTTCCAGCGCGACAGCGCCGCCAACGGATTGCGTTGCTTGACCAGACGCGCCGGCTCGTCGGGGCGCGGCAAACGCAGGCTCGGCAGCAGCCAGCTCATGATCTGCCAGTCGCCGCGAATCCAGCGGTGGCGCCGGCTCACGTCAGCGTCGTAGCGCGACGGAGACTCCTCGAACAGCTGCACGTCGCTCAACAGGCCCGAGCGGGCGTAGCAGCCTTCGAGCAGGTCGTGGCTCAAGATGCGGTTTTCTGGCAGACGCCCGCCGAGCACATGCTCGAACGCGTCGACGTCGTAGATGCCCTTGCCGATGAACGAGCCTTCGCCGAACAGGTCTTGATAGACGTCGCTGACGGCGCGCGTGTAGGGATCGATGCCAGGCTCGCCGCAGAACAGGCGCGCATAGCGCGAGCGCGTCGCGCCCGGCAGGCTCACGCCGACCCGCGGCTGCAGGATGCCGTAGCCCTCGACGACACGCGGCGCTTCGGCGCGACCGCCGAAGCGCGGCCGGTTCAGCGGGTGCGCCATCGTGCCGACGAACTGCCAGGCCGCATCGCGCGGCAGCTGGGTGTCGGTGTCGAGCGTGATGACGTAGCGCACGCTCCACAGCAGCGACGTGTCGCCGACGATCAGCGAAAAGCGCTCGCCTGGGCCGGCGCTCGCGCGGCCGCGAAGCAGCGCATTCAGGTCGGCGAGCTTGCCGCGCTTGCGCTCATAGCCCATCCAGACGCGCTCGCGCGAGTTCCAGCGCCGCGGCCGATGGAACAGGTAGAAGCGCTCGGCGCTCTGTGCGCCCGACGCGGCCGGTGCGTACTTGTGATTCAGCGCCTCGATTTTTTCGCGCGCGAGCTGCAGCAGCGCCGCATCCTCGGGCATCGTCTCTTGCGGCGCATCGCGAAAGTCGGTCAACAGCCCGAAGTGCAATTGCGCGTCGCGGTTGGCGAGGAAGCGCACTTCGAGCGCGTCGACCAGTTCCTCGATTCCTTTCTCGCTGCCGAGCATCGTCGGCACGACGACCAGCGTTCGCGCCGACGGCGGAATGCCGAACGAAAAGTCCATCCGCGGCAACGCGTGCGGCTTGGTCAGAAAGCCGACGAACCAGTTCGTCAGCGACAGCGCCAGCTGGCTGTTGGCCAGCAAGAGGACGAGCCCGGCCGCCACCAGCCACCAGCCGGGCCGTGCCGAGTACAGATCGCGCTGCCAAGCGTCGCTGGCCCACCAGCCGGCGCCCACGGTCAACAGCAAGCTCAGGCCCATCAATGAGCCGGCATACGGACGCAGCGGCGCTTGCTTCATGCGGCGGCGCCACAGATGCGCGGCCGAGACGCGGACCTTGGCGGCGCGCTCGAGCTCGGGCCGGCCCGAGCTCGTGAGGTAGTAGCCGACATGGGTGTGGCGCAGGTCGTCGCCCGGCAAGCGCACGGCGGCCTCGGCCGCGAGCTGGATCGTCTCGCGCGCGAGCTCGGCTTCGGACAGCGGGCTTCGCTTGGCCATCTTCTCGATCGCATGGCGGTAGCTGTCGCGAGTCGCGAAGTCCATTCGCGCGTAGACATTCGCCGGGTCTTCGCGCAAGGCCTGCTCGACGAGGCTCAAGGTCTCGACGAACTCGCGCCAGTCCATCGAGCCGAGCAGGCGCAGGCTGCCGATGCTGTTGCTGACCGAGACCTGCGCGGCGGCCTGGTGCTGCGCTTCGGCCTGCACCATCTGCTCGATGTTCTCGTTCGACTCGGCGAGGCGCTGCTCGATCCAGGTCAGCGGCAGTGCGAGTGCGGCGCTGCGGCCTTGCAAGCGGCGTGCGAGCTCGGAGACGAAGGCGCCGGTCATCGGCGGGTCGGAGCGCGCCATGTCGGCGATGACGAGGATCAGGCCCTTCGGGTCTTTCTCGGCCACGTCGAGCATCTTGTCGGCCCACTGGTCGGCGAGGTTGCGCTCGCTGCGATCGGCAGCGACGGCAGCGCCGACGCGGCGCAGGTTCTCGATCAGCGCGAGTCGCAGCATGATCGGAATCGCCCACAGCTCGCCGAGGTTGAGCACCTTCTCGGTCTGGTACGACGAGACAAAGCGGCTCAAGGTGCCGCGGCCGACGCGGCCGTCGCCATGTGCCACCGTTTGCAGCGCGAGGTCGTAGACGCGTGGCAGGCCCGCCGATGGACCGCTCTTCAAGCGCGGCAGCTCGCGGCTGTAGCCCGCCGGCAGATGGCGCTTGGCGGTGCGGATCTCTTCTTCGATGAGGTAGAAGTTGTCGAGCAACCATTCGCCGGCCGGGGTCACGCGGCGATTCGACTCGGCGTTGCGCGCGAGCAGCGCGCAGACCTCGATCAGCACCTTCTCGTTCGACGCGAGACGAGCCAGCAGCCGATCGGGCGCGCGCCCTCGGATCAGCTCGTGCGCGACCGCCAGCTCACGGCCGTGCTGCGCCATCTGATCGGCGGTGAACAGCTCGGCTCGCAGCGGGGCGCTGTCGGCACGCGGGCTGCCGCCGAGCACAAGCGTTTGCAGGCCGGCTTTTCCTCCCAGCCACTCCAACCACGACCCCAACCAACTCGCCATCACAGGACTTCCTTGCGGCCTCCCGGTGTACTTCTTTTTGGCGCCGTGCAGACGCGTGTTTCCGCTTCGCGCAGTGTACAGACGTGAAGCGAAAAGACGACCCCTAAGCGCTCATGTTTGCGTCGACGGCGTGGGCGTAAAACTCGTGTGAATTTGCTGGGCAACCCGCCGAGTCGGCCGGCCTTATGGCAATGCCCCGGCCGATGCTCTATTGTTGATTCAGGTCGAGCCGGATCGGGACTGCGCTCGACGCGGAGCAGACGATGAAAGACCGGAAACACGCCGAGTTCAAGCCGACCTGGATCCTGCTGGCCAACGCATCGAAAGCGGCCTGCCTGGCCAGCGTCGACGGCAAGACCCACCTGCAGCCGCTCGCCGAGTTCGACGATCCGCTGGGCCGCGCGAAGGGCAGGGAGCTCGGTGACGATCGCTCGGGCTACGAGTCGATGGGGCCGGGCCGCGGGAGCGCGTCGTACACGCCGCGCACCGATGCGAAAACCAAGGAGCACGACAGCTTCGCGCGCCAGCTCGCGAACCATCTGAACGACGCGATCGCAGCGCATCGCTGCGATGCGCTCGCGATCTTCGCGTCGAACCCGTTCCTCGGCGAGATCAAGTCGCACTTGAGCGAGCAGTCGATGAAGGCGCTGCGCGCTGCGATCGCGACCGACTTGACGAGCTTCGACGCGCGCGAGATCGAGCGGCGCGTCGATCACGCGCTGCGGCCGTTGAGCTAAGTCTTCGTCTTCGTGCAGCGCTTCGATGTCTGCAATGGCGATGCCGACGGCCTGTGCGCAGTCGTGCAATGGCGCTTGCACGATCCGTCGCCGGCCACGCTCGTCACCGGCTTGAAGCGCGACATCGCGCTGCTCGACAGAGTGCAGGCGAGCGCCGGCGATGAGGTGCTCGTTTGCGACGTTGCGATGCAACGCAATGCGCAAGCGCTACGGCGCCTGCTCGAGCTCGGGGCACGCGTGCGCTACTTCGATCACCACGCGCAAGGCGAAGTGCCGCAGCATCCGCTGCTCGAAGCGCATCTCGACCTGGGCGCCGAGGTTTGCAGCAGCGTGCTGATGGATCGGTATCTGCAAGGCGAGCATCGCGCGTGGGCGGCGGTCGGCGCGTACGGCGACAACCTCGCGCCGGTCGCCGATCGGCTGTGCGACGACTTGAAGCTCGATGCCGAGCAGCGCGCTCGATTGCGCCGCCTCGGCGAGGCGATCAACTACAACGCCTACGGCGACGTCGAGAGCGACGTGCACATCGCACCGGCGAAGCTGTACGAGATCCTGATCGAATACGCCGACCCGCTCGAGCTGCTGGTGCGCGAGACGATTGCCGACGAGCTCGATCGGCTGCGCCGCGACGATCTGCAGCATGCCGCCGACATCGCGCCGCGTCGGCTCGACGCGCACGCCAGCGTGCTGCTGCTGCCCGACGCAGCCTGGAGCCGGCGCGTCATCGGCGTCGTCGCCAACGAGCTCGCGAATGCGAACCCGCAGCGCGCGCATGCGGTGCTCAAGCCGCGCGACGTGCACGGATGGGTCGTCAGCGTTCGTGCACCGCTTGCCGCACCGCAAGGCGCCGACGCGTTGTGCCAGCGCTTCGGTGGCGCAGGTCGCGCAGCGGCCGCCGGCATCGACCATCTGCCGGCCGCCGACGTTGATCGCTTCATCGAGGAATTTGCGGCCGCATCCTGGGGTTGAGACCGACTCGGGCACAAGGTTTGCCATCGCAGGGAAAGCGCCTGCGAGGGCACGATGACCGGCTACCGCAAAGAACACGAATTTCAGGGCCGTCTGGTGATGGTCGGCTTCGGCACGGTCGGGCAGGGCGTGCTGCCGCTGCTGCTGCGCCACATTGCGATGCGACCCGACCAGATCGTCATCATCGCGGCCGACGATGCGGGTCTCGCGGTCGCGCGCGAGCATGGCGTGATCTGCGAAACGATGCCGCTCAAGCAGGACAACTACCGGCATATCCTCGAGTCGCGACTCGGCGAGCGCGACTTCCTGCTCAACCTGTCGGTCGACGTGAGCAGCGCGGCGCTGATCGAGTTGTGCCTCGAGAAAGGCGCGCTCTACCTCGACACCTGCATCGAACCGTGGGAAGGCGGCTACATCGACGAGTCGGTGCCGCTGGAGATGCGAACCAACTACGCGTTGCGCGAAGCCGCGATCGCGCTGCGCCGTCCGGGCCGCCACGGGCCGACGGCGGTGCTGACGCATGGCGCGAACCCGGGGCTGGTGTCGCACTTCATCAAGCAGGCGCTGCTCAACGTCGCGCAGGACACCGGCACACCGTTCGAGCGGCCGCGCACGCGCGCCGCCTGGGCCCGTCTCGCCCAAGCGCTCGGCGTGCGTGTGATCCACATCGCCGAGCGCGACACGCAGGTCGGCAAGAAGCGCAAGATGCCCGGCGAGTTCGTCAACACCTGGTCGGTCGACGGCTTCGTCGACGAAGGCACGCAGCCGGCCGAGCTCGGCTGGGGCACGCACGAGCGGAATTTCCCGAGCGATGCGGGGCGTCACGAATGGGGCTCGCGCGCGGCGATCTACCTCAAGCGCCCCGGCGCCAGCACGCGGGTGCGCACCTGGACGCCGCTGGCCGGCGCATTCCATGGCTTTCTGATCACACACGCCGAAGCGATCTCGATCTCCGACCACCTGACCTTGGGCGACAAGGAGCGGCCCGAGTACCGGCCGACGGTGCACTACGCCTACCATCCTTGCGACGACGCGGTGCTGTCACTGCACGAGCTGGCCGGTCTCAACTGGCGACCGCAGACCCTCAAGCGCGTGCTGAGGGACGAGATCGTCTCGGGCATCGACGAGCTCGGTGTGCTGCTGATGGGCCACCCGAAGGGCGCGTACTGGTACGGCTCGCAGCTGTCGATCGAGCAGACGCGCAATCTCTGCCCGTACAACAGCGCGACCAGCCTGCAGGTCACCGCGCCGGTGATGGCTGCGGCGATCTGGGCGATGAAGAACCCGGCGTGCGACGTGGTCGAGCCCGACGACCTGCCGTTCGAAGAAATTCTCGCGATGTGCCGGCCGTACCTCGGCGACGTGGTCGGCGTCTACAGCAACTGGACGCCGCTGCGCGGGCGCGGTTGGCTGTTCGACGAAGACCTCGATCGGGATGATCCCTGGCAGTTCAAGAATTTTCGGGTGGTGTAGGGCTCACGCCTTCTCTGCCTTCTCCGCCTCTGCACAAGATGGCGAGCAAACAAATTGCGCCTTGCCCAGCAAGCGCCGCGTCTTCAGCGCACTTCGCGCGCGATGCTTGCCGCAGAGAAAGCACGACATCGTGCCGGCGCCGCCGAGCACGGCGAACGGCGAACCGGAACGCTTGCTCTTGTAGCGCAGCCCGCTCGGCTTGATCGTGGTCTTCGGTTCGGCTTTGGACATGGGCCGATCATAAAGTGCGCGGCGACTTAGAACCGATCACATCAGCATTCCACCGCGATAGGTCTCGCAAATCAGCATGCAGGGGCCGTCCGGCGTGTCGATGCGGTAATTGCGTGTCGCCTTGGCGTCAGCCAGCCCGACCGTGCGCCACAGGCGGTCTTGCAGCGAGTCGCTCGGCGGCAGCGCGGCGCGGCGCACCCACATTCGCGTGAGCAGATGGCCGATCGGCATGCGGCCGGCCTCGAGGTCACGAAGCAGGTCGGGCGCCAGGCCCTCGAGCGCCACGTACGACAAGTTGTCCATCATCACCTCACCATGCGCGGCGATGCAGGTGATGCGCTCGATGAAGCGCTCGCCGGGTAATGCATCGCGAACCACATCGGGCACGTCGGTCGTAATGACCTGACGCAGCAGGTGCAGCGCGATCGGCCCGCCGGCAACCGACTCGCACAGCCGCGTGGTCGAGCCGTCTTGCGCGAGCAGAAGCTGAAGAATTCGTGGGCTGCCGGGTGCATCAACTGCGTCGGAGAAACGCTGGCGCAGCAGCGCGCCGGGAGGAATGGACGACATGACTGACATGGAAGTGAACAGGACCGATCAGCTGACCCGCTTGAACTGCAACAACAACGCACCGAGCCCGACCAGCAGCGCTGCGAAACCAATGAGGCCGCCGAGCCACGGCACGAGACAAAGAACAGCGATCAGCAACACGGCGAGAGCTGCCGCGCCGAGACGCCAGCCGAGACGCGCTGCTTGATCGGACTTGTATTTTCGTAGCACCCAGTCGCCGAGCCCGATGCCGGTGCTGGCATAGGCCACCGGCATCAGCGCGAGGTACAGCAGCATCGCGAGCAGGCCAAGCGGTATGCCGATGATCGTGATCAGCAAGACGAGCGCGCCGACCGGCACGCAAACGAGCAGCACGAAGCCGAGCAACAGGCTCATGCCGGGGCGCGATTGCAGCGTCGTGCCGACGCGGCCGAAGAAGGCAGGGAACGCAGCCAGCAGTGCGACGGCGAGCAGCATCATGCCGGCGGTCCAGACCCAGCGGACGCCGCGGGCGAAGCGGTATTGCTTCGGTTCGGCGCCCGGCGCGCCGCCGCGCGGCAGCACATGCTCGATGCCGCCGGCGACCTTGGCCGCCGGGTCTTGCTTCAGCTCTTCGCGGCTGCGATAGAGCAGCTTGCCGCCGACGCGCGCGTTGGGCCCGAGCTCGACATGGCCCGATCCGACGACCACGTCGCCGGCGACCGGGCCATCGATCAGCACCCGCCCTGCGCCGGCTTGCACATAGCCGCCGACGCTGCCGCGCACGCTGATCTGGCCGCCGGCGATCGTGACGTTGCCGATGACTTGTGCCTTCGGTCCGATCTCGACCTCGCCGCCGGCGACGCGAACGTTGCGCCCGACCTTGCCGTCGATGTCGAGGTGTCCCGCCCCCGCGTAGACCGACTGGCCGACGTCGCCGCTGATGCGCAGCCTGCCGCCGGTGACGAGCGCATCGCCGTTGACGTTCGCATCGACATCGATGCTGCCGCCGGCCGCGAGCAGGTCGCCGCTCACCGGCTGTCTCACCTTGACCGACCCACCGGCGACGAAATGATCGGCACCGAGCTGATGCTCGACCATGCGCTTGCGATCAGGCTCGTTCTGCGCCACCGCGACGGCGACCAACGCGAAACTCAATGCGAAGACGATCGAGGATTTGCCCATCACGCCCTCGATTCGGCAGCCCGCACGAGCAGCACCGGCACCGGCGCGCTGCGCACGATCAACTCGGCGTCGCTGCCGAGCATCAGCCGGCCGATGCCGCGCCGGCCATGCGTTCCGAGGACGATCAGGTCGGCGCGCCAGGCGCGCGCCGCATCGACGACGAGATCGCAGACGCGGCCCGCGAAGCTGTCGAACAGTTCGGCGTCGACGCGCAAGCCGTTCTTCGCGACGCGCGACTTCGCGTGCTGCAAGATTTTCTCGCCGCTCTCGCGCAGCAGCTCGGCCACTTCGCCGCTGTAGGTACCCGCCGCTTCCATGCTGGTCGCGAAAGAAATTTCGTCGACGACGTGAACGACTTTGATGCGAGCCCCAGTCAGCTTCGCCAGCTTGATCGCTTCGGTCAGCCCGCGGGTCGACGTGGCGCTGCCATCGATGGGAACGAGGATTCGTCGGTACATGGGGAAGTCCTTGGCGCTTCGAGTCGAAGCGCAAGCATATCCCCGCGTCGTATTCCCTCGGAGAGGGAGAAATTCAAGCCGGCGCGATGACGACTCGATTGCGCCCTTGCTGCTTCGCCTGGTACAGCGCCTTGTCGGCACGGCTGACGGCCGACGACGGGCTCGATTGCGGAGCCGGTACCAGTGTCGACACGCCGATGCTGCACGCGAGGTGCACTGCCTGAGCGTCGTGTGTCAACTGCACTTCGCTGACGCTGTGCAACAGCCGCTCGGCGACACCGCGTGCAGCCAGGGCGTCGGCGCCGGGCAGCAGCACGGCGAACTCTTCGCCGCCGTAGCGCGCGAGCACGTCGCCGGTGCGATGCAGCGCGTCGCGCAAGGCCTTCGCCGCGGCGACGAGACAGCGGTCGCCGAATGGATGGCCGTAGGTGTCGTTGATGACCTTGAAGTGATCGAGGTCGACGATCAGCACCGACAGTGGCTTCGCGTCGCGCGACGCGCGCGACCACTCGGCGACGAGCCGGTGTTCGAAATACAGGCGATTGTGGATTTGCGTCAGCGCATCGGTCACGCTGAGCAACTCGAGCTGGCGTGCGCGCTCTTCGAGGTCGAAGCGTGCGTCGGCGGCGGCCCAGTAGTCGTCGTGGACGATCCGCGATGCCTTGTACAGATACGCGACCAGCACCATCGACATCAGTGCCAGCAGCGTGTGCGGGCTGATCGCAAGACCGAGTGCGCCCGAGCAACCGACGCCCACCGATGCGAAGAGCAGCGGCACCTCGGCGTTGCGCAGCGCGGTGAAGTGCATCGCCAGGCCGGTCAGCACCCCCCAGTGCACGCAGTTCGCCAGCAGCAACGCGAGGAACACGTTGCGGGCCGATCGGTAGTCGCGTTCGACGAGCGCCCCGAAACGTTGGCGCAGCATCAGCCGTGCGATCGCGTTGGCGCCGAAGATCAGCGCGTTGATCACGCAGAACAGCGGATGCTGCGCCCACAGCTCGGTCCAGATCGCGATCAGGAACCACAGCGGCAGGTGCACGAAGATGCCGCGGTCGCCGCGCTTGGCGAGGTCGAGCAGGCCCTCGCGTGCACGGCCGCTTGCCATCATCGCGTCGAGCGACGGCGGACGCGACGGCACGCTTTGCCGGCTGAGCCATCTCCCGAACACCGTGTCGACTGCCACTGCTGCGCTCCCACCGCCAACGGCCAAGCCCCGTGCTGCGCACGGGAGCGGGCGGTATGGCACGAGTATCGGCGCGCTCGCGGCGCGTCTTGAGCCGGAAGCGGCTGCGCGGTGCGACAAAGGGCCGCTAATCGCCCCCTAGATTTGGAGGGTGCGAACCGCGATGTCGACAGCTAGACTTCTGACGCTTCGACCCGCACCGCTGCCGTTCATGCCATGCCGTTCCGCCGCAAGCCCGATTTGTTTTGCCGAGTGATTCGACATGGCGCGTTTGGGCTGACGCTGCTCTGCGGGATGGCCGCCGCACAAGTCCCGACGCTCACGCTCGAATCGTTGCCGAGACCGTCGACGCCGCCGCCCGAAGCCGGCCCTGTCGTGCCATCGCAAGTGCAGCGCTGGCGCGACGAAGCGCTGGCCTACGAGTACGGCGTCGGCGTGCCGCGCGATGCCGTGCGGGCAGCGCAGCTGTATTGCCGCGCTGCGCGCTACGGCGACTCGGTGGCGCAATACAACCTCGGTTGGATGCTGACCAATTCGCGCGGCATCGAGCGCGACGACGCACAGGCCGCGCATCTGTTCGCCGCCGCCGCCGAGCAAGGCATGGCGCAAGCGCAGAACATGCTCGCTGCAATGGGCACGCCGCGCGGCGCGCCGCCCGCGTGCCTGCGCCCACCCGAGACCGACCCGCCGCTGCTCGCCGCCGAAGCGATGCGACTGAAGCTGCAACAGGTGCGCCAGCCGCCGCCGCTGCGTGCGCTGCCGCCGCCGCCCAACGCGCCCGAGCAGATCGTCCGATTCGTCAATCTCGTCGCGCCCGAGTACCAACTTGCGCCGCAGCTCGTTCTGGCCGTGATGGCGACCGAGTCCAACTTCGATCCCTTGGCTGTGTCGCCGAAGAACGCGCAAGGATTGATGCAATTGATCCCTTCCACGGCCGAGCGCTTCAAGGTCCGACCGATCACCGACCCGGTGCAGAACATCCGCGGCGGCATGGCCTACCTGCGCTGGCTGCTTGCGTACTTCGAGGGCGACCTGTCGCTCGTGCTCGCGGCGTACAACGCCGGCGAGAAGGCTGTCGATCGATACGGTGGCGTGCCGCCTTACGCCGAGACGCGGCTGTACGTGCGGCGCATCATCGCGGCCATCGGTGGGCAGCGCTCGCACCCGTTCGTCGCGAGCGTCACGCCGCCATCGCAAGTGTTCGCATTGCTGCGCGATCCGGCGCGAATGCGTTGAGCGCAAAAGACCCGCGGGTATCGGCATCCTGAACTAGTATCTGGCAGCCCGCACGAGGAGGTCATCCATGGAAGCCATGCAATTGTGGGCAGCACGCATCGCCGGCGCTGCCGGTGTGCTGCTGTCGCTGGTCGCGGTCGTCGCGCGCCTCGCCGGCCAGTTCTGGATCGGCGGACTGCAGACCGGCACGCTGCTGCAGGCCGGCATCGCCGCGATGGTGGCCGGTTGCTTGGCCTACGTCGCGCTGCTTGCCGAGCGATCGCGAGCCGGCCGCTGATGCGCGAGGCCGCATGGCCGAGCAGCACACCGGCGCGTCGACGCGCACATCGAGGGTCATCAGCGCGCGGCCCGAAGCGCTGTATCAGGCCTTCATCAATCCCGCCGCTCTCGTCGAATGGCTGCCTCCGGCGCAGATGACCGGCGAGATTCACGAGTTCGACGCGCGAGTCGGCGGCGGCTATCGGATGTCGTTGTTCTACCCGCCGACTGAGCGCAAGTTCCGCGGCAAGACGGCGGAGCGGGAAGACAGGGTCAAGGTGCGGTTCGTCGAGCTGACACCACCGCGCAAGATCGTCGAGGCGGTCAGCTTCGACACCACCGACGCGGAATTCGTCGGCGAGATGACGATGACGGTGACGTTCGACGAGGTGGCTGGCGGAACGGAGGTCGCGCTCGCGTTCGAGAATCTACCGCCGGGGTTGCGCGCCGAGGACAACGATGCGGGCGCGCGATTGAGCTTGGAGCAATTGGCCCGGCGGTTCGAACAGAGAAATTTCCAGCCCCCGACTACTGGATAACGGATAGGCATTTCACTCGCATGGCTTCGGCGAACGGCCCATAGTCGATCCGGCAAGGGCGACCCGCCAGATGAAGGAGTTCGACATGCTCGGAAACAGAGATGCCGTGGCCAATATCGCGGTCAAGAACCT